>NZ_DKHR01000006.1:81365-101616 GCF_002453835.1 Psychrobacter sp. UBA6739 | reverse complement strand
CTGTCGTTGGATCTAAGTCGTTTTCAGGGTCGCTGTCATTCGCTACCACGTCGATGATGACAGGCTGACCTGTTTCACCTTTGACTGTATCATTTTCAGCTACTGGTGGATTTTGTGGATAGTCAACGGTAATAGTCGCTTGGTTAGATTTCTCACCCGTTTTATCAGACACCACATAGTCTACTGGTGTTGGATCCGCTGTAAAGCCTGACTCTGGCGTAAAGGTCACTTTGCCTGTACTGCCATCAACGGACCAAGTGCCTTCGCCATCTACCACTACATTAGTGACTTCATCACCTGTCACAGGGTCGATAAGCTTGACTGTCGTTGGATCTAAGTCGTTTTTAGGGTCGCTGTCATTCGCTACCACGTCGATGATGACAGGCTGACCTGTTTCACCTTTGACTGTATCGTTTTCAGCTACTGGCGGATTTTGTGGATAGTCAACGGCGATGGTCGCTTGGTTAGATTTCTCGCCCGTTTTATCAGACACCACATAGTCCACTGGCGTTGGATCCGCTGTAAAGCCTGACACTGGTGTGAAGATCACTTTGCCTGTACTGCCATCAACGGACCAAGTACCTTCGCCATCTACCACTACATTGGTGACTTCATTGCCTGTCACAGGGTCGATCAGCTTGACTGTCGTTGGGTCTAAGTCGTTTTCAGGGTCGCTGTCATTCGCTACCACGTCGATGATGACGGGCTGACCTGTTTCACCTTTAGCAACATCATCGGTAGCAACAGGCGGCTTGTTAACAGGAGGGGCTACTGGTGTTTTATCACTACTACTATTACTATTGCCAGCTATTAAACCGACCAGTCCTAGACCAGCAGCAGCCGGTATCCACCAAGGTATAATAGTAGCATACTCTTGGCCACCCAAAGCCTGCCCTTCTACCGCACCCTCTTCTAGCTGTGTTACATAATCATAGGTTTCGCCAGTATCTGGAATATAGTAATAGTACTCTCCATCTTCAGCGATTCCGAGCAAGGCACTATCTGTATTATCATAAAACCCTTCTATAATCAGGTCGCTTTCTTGACCTTCTTTTTCAAATGAGACATGCAAGTCGTTCTTGACACGTTTAGTAATAATATGGTTAGGCGCACGACCAATAGCAGTATCGTGAAACTCATAGTTCACTTTGTTCGTAGCAGTGATTACCGTAGGGACACCATCTTTGGTGACAACAGATATTTGGTCAATGGTCTGAGTAGCATCATTTATTTTTACGATGACAGTATTCATTGGGTTACCTTTTTTTAATGATAGCAGTACCATTTTAGATTTTATATTTTATATGGCACGGTTTCAGTGGTTATGAAATTTATTTGATATTAATTATTTGGTCGCTCTTCAATAATGGCAATCACACGGCGATTAAGCTGACGGCCTTCTACAGTATTATTGCTTGCTCTTGGCTGTAACTCACCATAACCAATGGCATTCAGACGCTCAGGTGCAGTCCCAAATTGAGTGATTAACACTTCTTTTACAGCATCTACTCTACGTTGTGATAATGCTTGGTTATATTTTTCACTAGCACGGCTATCAGTATGTCCCTCGATAGTAACTAACGTATTAGGATATTGCGCCATAAACTCTGCTACTTCAGAGATCTTAGAATAGTAGTCTGGTTTTACTATAGATTTGTCGGTGTCAAACAGTACTTCGAGTTCAATAGTCATTTTTTCAGTTAATACGGCTGGTTGTTCTACTACTGGTGCTGGCTGCGTTACTGGTGGTATTGCAATCACTGGTGTAGGACAGTTGGGGACGACACGACTAATTTGGTGCGTTTGATAGCGTTTGGTTGCTAATAATGGCAATGCACTCTCTGTTGTTATCTGATCCAGTGTTCCTTGTCCACTTTCGTCCATGTCTACGTAGAAGAAGTACGTTTGACCACTAGCTAATTGGTAATCTTTTTGCTCAGCGAGCAAGTTATTGTCTTTAAAGCCAGTGGCATGAGCGCTTAGTTGGTTTGTGCCTACACAAGAGTTGACGGCGGTGTAGTTACCAGGATGTAGGCTGACTTGAAATCTGTCGTTGATTGCGATGTTGGCACTGGTTTGCTCAGGATCATTATCATTTTTTCGGATGAATATCAGGCGAGTTTCGTCATTAGCCACTTGTTCTGCTAGCATCTTACTAATATCAGTATCTACTTGGTTATTCCATGCGACTTTGCCAACACGTCGGCTATCTCCATCGTTATCAATACTATTATTGCTAGTAGTAGCACAGGCAGATATACCAAAAAAAATCGTTGGTAGCATAATAGTAGTGATGGCCTTTTTAAATACCTTTTCCATAGTAGATTCCTAAATATAAGTTTATAAAATAATGGTCACTTTAAGATTTTAAATCTCTTAGTCGTGAGAATCACGTCAGAGTCTTATTATTATGAAGTTAGCCATTTCTGATTACAGAGCATACGAAATTTCAATGCTTATACTAAATTTTAGTCATGGACACAAAGCCAACATAAATAGCAGATACTCTTTGCTTTACTAAATATTTATGTGCTAATTCTTTTCGTGTATCTAATAATATTTCTTGAAATGTGACACTTTCTTCTTTTAATCATCTTTGTAAAATACACACATTTGTATCTGGTACTTACAACAATTACTGACAATTGGGAACGATTGAACTAAGACTATAGGTGCCATGTAAGATATTGTTGTATTATATTACTCATATTGTTACTAAATATTTTCTTGAATACAGATTGAATTAAAATAAGATAGACTAAAGTTAAGTTGACTCGAAATGCAACATAAAAGTAAGTGGCTTTTTTATTGGTTAAGTTATACGCTGGCTGCAATAAGCTAAGCTCGTTTTGAGATAATACTCAATCATAGTTTATAATGCGTTGACGTTAATTGTTGTGGCTCTCTATGTGATACGCAAGATTGTTTTGATAGTTTTTAGGTGTTATTCCAAACCAATTTTTAAAAACTCTGAAAAACTGACTGTGTGATTTGTAGCCCAATAAATACGCAATATCGGTTGTTGATAAATTCTGTTCAGTTAAATACATTTTAGCTAGGCGCTTTCTCGTTTCCTCTAAAACTTCTTGGAATGAGGTACCTTCTTCATCGAGCCGCCTTTGTAAGGTACTTACACTAATATTCATTGAGTCTGCTAAATTTTTGCGAGTTGGGGGAATCATACCCATCATTGTATCAATCATTATCTCACAGTGCTACTTGTAACTAACTCCCACAAATTGAGTTGATAACTGAGCTATGCTGAAGTAACAGCAAACCTGAACTTGGGATATTTAAATTAAACAGCCTTACGGTCAAACTCAAAGTACATAATCCTTATCGCAAAGCCACCTCATAGCTTGTACTACGCCCCGACGCCTTAGATTTTTGTAGCATCCCCTTCTCTACCAAATCATTGATATCTCGTAATGCTGTATCTATAGAGCACTTAGTCATCACTGCCCATTTTTTAGTCGTCAGCTTGCCATAAAAATCAGTCAGTAAAGTATTCAGCATAGTTACTTGTCTAGTGTTCAAAGCATGCTGTCGATGGGTTTGCCAAAAACTCGTTTTATGAATGATTTTATCTGTGGTCGTTTGCGCTGCAATCAGTGCTTGCTCTAGCGTTTGTAGAAACCAGCACAACCAATCCGTGATATCGGCATCACCTTTTTGCGTTCGCTCCAGTATTTTATAATACTCATTACGCTGCTTTATAATCTGTGCTGACATACTATAAAAACGTTGGGTGCTATCATCGCTTTGCGCCAGCACTCTCTCCGTAATGGCACGGGTCAATCGCCCATTGCCATCATCAAAGGGGTAAGATCGTCACAAACCATAAATGAGCGATACCTGCTTTAATGACCAGATCTATATTGTCCTGCTCATTTGACGAGGTATTAAACCATAATAAAAACTTGCCTAGCTCATCTGACAATGTATCCGCACTAGGTGCGACAAAATGTACTTGCTCGCGACCATAACCACTAGAAACTACCTGCATAGGTCCTTGACTGTCATCACGGATACTGCCCGCTTTGATACGATAAAGCCCACTATATCCATTTGGAAATAATGCTCTGTGCCATCCGAGTAAATCATTCAATAATAATGGACGTTGATAGTGACAAGTAACCGCAAGCATCATCTCTACTACCGCATCAATCTCACGAGTAGCAGTTGGCATACTGCCATCCTCTACTCCTAAATGCCGCGCGACAGAAGACCTTACTTGCTCGTTATTTAATGATTCACCTTCAATCTCTGACGTTTTAACGATCTCTAGAGTCACGGCATCTAATTGAGCCTCAACGTTAAGATCGAATCCTAACGTTAGCAGTTTTCCAAGCAAACGGCCTTGTAATATCCGCACACGACTGACCAATGGCAGCAGTTTTTTATCTGACCATTGCCACTCAGTCCAGTCTTTATTTTCATGAATATAGGTAATATGCTTCATATTTTTCTCAGTTATATGCAGAGAAAAAACATCTAAGGCAATGCATGCCAATTAAAATAAAAACAAATTAGCTTGAAAAATAGGATTAAAGAAGAATGTTTTGGATAGAAAATGCACTGATTTTGGCATAATCGACGCTAGAGCGGAGGTAAAAAGACTATAAAACTATAGTGCCCAAATACGTGTTAAGTTTTATCTTATACTAATTTACTTTGTGATTTTTTAACTATAGAATGGCTATAAGCTATTAGAATGAATGTATGTAAGATAACATCATATTATAAAAATTGGGCGAGCTACCTTGACATGGTAGAGGTCAGCAGTTCGAGTCTGCTTATGCCTACCAAATATTTAGAAAGCCCCAATCGTGAGATTGGGGCTTTTTTTGTCTGTAAAATATTGGCTCTCCACCCAATAAAAAGATCACCATGAATAGTATTAGATTTTGCAGTAGCGTCATGACGGAACTGCCCTTGACCCATGTAAGCAATCCAACGCCTCAACATTCCTCAGTTGCTCAGTTGCTCAGTTGCTCAGTTGCTCAGTTGCTCAGTGGAATATTAAATAAATACTTCCTGAGTAATGATCATAAGTCCATCACAGCGGTAGCACCAATACCGATTAATATTATAAAAACGACGTTATCCATGATGACTCTCTTACTGGTTTCAATATCAATGTGATGATTGCATACAATTTTAAGTCAAGTGGGCATTATAGATATTTCGCAGGTTACTAAACAGTCTGGTGTTCCTACTTCAACGTTACGATTTTATGAGAAAAAATGCCTAATTCGCTCTGTTGGTCAGCAATGTATCCGCCGAGTTTTCAGCGAAGATATATTAGAGCGTCTGGCCTGAATTGCTTTACGACGTGTTGCAGGGTTTTCATTGGATGAGATTTCTGGGATATTAGGGTCTGGAAAAACCTTAGATTTTGATCGAGATTTGTTGCTGAACAAAGCCTCTGAACTGGATGAAACGATTCAAAAATTAGTCGCTATCCGTGATGGGCTGAAACATACGGCAATTTACACAGCGCCTAGCCACTTGGAGTATCCGAGGTTTCGACGTCTAATGAATCTAGCAGCCACTGGCGCTATTAAAGGTAACACTTTGCATAAATAAGCAATAGAGCTGATTCTATTAGGTGATTAGGTCACTCAAATAATATTGAACTGATTAACAAATACAACTGCGATTATCCAAAAAACCTAGATTACTAGTATCACTTCACTTACCTACTTTCTCTCTATTCAATTGTGCCAAATGTATAGAGTAGCATTCGTAAATAAAGACAAACCTACTCTAAAGCCTGTCCCCTCATATAACGTTTGCTCTTAGCAACTGTCGTTAAAGCTAAACTAGCTATTTTTTATTCAAGTTATCACTCAAAGTTGGTTTTAAAATTCCAAAATATAACACCTTCAGCCATATGAAATCCTAAACTCTGGTGCTAAATTCCTGCAAACTGTCATTAGTCCAGACGATCTATTGTTGATTTATTGCCTACCGTTCTTATTTTTTATTTCTTGTTTCTTCAGAGACTGGCTTACAAAATGCTCTATATTTCAGACGTGTCAATTCATTGACCAGAGATCTATAAGGCTTTTTATGATTGATATTCTCATGAACCATAGTTCTTAACACATTCATTTTTCTAACTTTCGACATACTCATTATTATTTCAGTACTAACACATTCATTGAATGACCGTCACATTTATCACTCACAAAGAAAGTCAAATATTGAAGTTACCTCGTGTAAGCGTAGCTAATATGCACACCTTGCTGAAATATAAAGTTTGTATATCTTTATGTTATATTATAACATAACGAAAATATTTACTCTTATCGTTATTTATCCCTATATAACTTCTTATTTTGGTAATCTCATGTCTCCAATTTTTCATATCAACAGATTAAGAGAACCTGATTATACTTCTGTATCTTCAGTTAATTTTAGTATTCGCCGGGTAACGACTGTATTCTCAGTAACGACAGCTTTAGGTATGGCAAGTTTGTCAGTAAATGCGAAGGATACGATGGTAGATATCAAACCTATGACATCCTCATCTTTTCACCTAAACTCTCCTGATACGACCCATCCTTCGGTGACTCTAGACACCATAGTGGTGACGTCTAACCCTTTATTGCCACAAGCGAATGAAATGGCAACCGCAACCAGTATTGTTACTGGCGATGCGCTCACTACTCAGACAAGCAGTACGCTTGGTGATGCACTAGCAAATGAAGTTGGCGTGTCTACTGATAGTTTTGGGCAAGGCGCAAGCCGACCAATTATTCGAGGGCAAAGCGCACCGCGCGTCCAAGTCATGCAAAATGGTTTGAGCGTACAAGATGCGTCACAAATCTCACCAGACCATCAAGTGGCGGTACCTGTCCTAGGTGCCAAACAAGTTGAAGTAATCAAAGGCACGTCAGCGTTGATGTATGGTGGCGGTGCTATCGGTGGTGTGGTCAATATTGTTAATGACACTATTCCTAAAGAAAAGCCTAAAAACAACATCAGCGGAAAATTGGCATTGATTGGTCAACAAGCCACAGACGGTTATTTAGGTTATGCAGAACTCAATGGCAGTATCGGTGAAAACTGGCTATGGAGTGGGTATTACCAAAAGACGGATAAAGGCAATATCCAAGTGCCACACTTAGATACCGATGAGATTGCCAACAGTTGGTACACGCAAGATAACGGTAGCATCGGCTTGTCTTATGTGACTGATATGGGCTATATCGGTGCATCATATCAGCGCCTGTCTTCAGAATATGGCTTGCCCTTTCATGTGCATAATGAATGCTCACCTGATAGCGTACTGACCAACCAACTGAGCTGTGAGGCGGATCACGAACATGACCACGATCATGGTGAAGCGCCCTATGTCGATATGACGTCAAACGTCTATCAGCTCCATGCAGAGCGAAAATTACCCATGATAGGCGTCGATAGCATCAATACGAAACTCAGCTATACAGACTACCGTCACGATGAAATAGATGAAGGTGCGGTGGGAACAACTTTTGAAAACAAAGCCATTAGTGCTCAAGCTCAAGCCACACATAGCACGTATAAAACAGGCAATCTAGGTTTTATGAAAGGTGTGGTCGGTCTAGATTACACAAACAGTCGGTTTTCTGCTGTTGGGCTAGAAGGTTATTTGCCGCAAACTGATCGTACACAGGTCGGTTTGTTTTTCATTGAACGACTCACGCCAGATTATTTTGGCGCAAAAATACAGAATGCTGATAAATTTGCAGGTCAATCATTATCTGCAAGTGATGCCCATGCTGGTCATAATCATGGTGAGACGACGAACGACGCTCCTCTCGATACGTCTAGTATTTTAAGAAAACAAGGCAAAAGTCCTTGGTATATTGAGTTTGGCGGTCGTCAAGATTTTCAAAATCTAATAGATAACGACAATAACATCGAAAAAACACATGCCGGAACATCTGTCAGTTTAGAAGGTGGCAAATATCTTACGCCTAATACGCAGTTGTCAGCCAGAATCAGTCATTCTGAAAGATTGCCTTCTCCACAAGAATTATTTTCTAATGGCGCCCATCTTGCAACCAATACTTGGGAGCGTGGCAATGGGCAATTAGAAGAAGAATCTACTGATGGCGTAGAGCTCACTTTGCGTTACGACAATGGCAATCGTTTTGATAGTAGTATTTCTGTCTTTTATAACGACAGTACAAATTATATTTATGCCAAAACTCAAGACATTGCCACTGAAGGAGAGTCTGCTGGTTTTCGTTTAGTGGATTATGTCCAAAGCGATGCCAAACATTATGGTGGTGAAATTCAATCACGCTATTATCTTAATGACAATATTAGTATTGGCAGCTTTGCCGATATTGCACTCATCACGCTAGATGATAGAAGCCTTACACGGAAATACGCGCCAAGATTAGTAGCGCCTCGTATTGGTGGTGATATTACCTCTCAATTTGGTCAATTTGACTTGGTGCTGTCTGGATACCATCGTTTTGAGCAAGATCACATTGCTGATTTTGAAACCAATACGCCGAGCTACAACATGGTTGATGCCAAGCTTGTCTATCACAGTTCGAGCGCTCATGATTACACCGCTTTTTTTCAAGTCAAAAATATTCTGAACGAGCTTGCTTATAATCATGCCTCTTATTTGGCTGAACAAGTGCCAATGCCAGAACGCTCATTAAACGCAGGTATCACCTATAACTTCTAACAGCCTACTCTCTTTTCATTAGTCACTTTTAACTAGCAATCCGTAATCAATTGTCATAAGCCTCATAACTTATGACTGGAGTCCTTTATGAATCAAATAAATCCTTTGAGCCGTGCCATCGCGCTCGCCTTCTCTTCTTTAATCGCCGTTTCAGCACTTAGCGGCTGCGGGTCATCAGATGATAGGAAAACACCAATCATAGATTCAGAACATGACCACGACCATGGAGACGATCATGACCATGATGATGAATCTGCTGTCAGCACTGAAATGGAACAAGGTCGTTTATTCATCACTGCAAAAGATGGCAGTCAAGCTTACATTTATAGCCTTGCTCAAGATAAAGTGATACAAACCCTACCTTTGACAGGTCAAGCCGATGCCGTACAAAGTAGTCCAGATGGTCATTACGCCGTCATCATGGATCGTACTAATAACACAGTCAATTTTTATCATAGTGGGCTTGAGATTGAAAACCATGGCGATCATGATCACCCATATGCTCGTGATGCGGCAAAAATGCCATTACAGCTCAACTATACCCGCCCAGTACATTTTCAAACTTTTGGAGAGCAAGCAGGGCTGTTTTTTGACGGCTTAGGTGCGACAGGAAATCCCATAGAAAACCCTGTACAAGAAGCTGGATTTGTACTTGTAACAGATACCGGTATAGCTGACGGTACACTGCATTATCAAAACCTTAATACCAGCATGCACGGTACAGCGGAACCTAGAGGCAATTATGTGATTGCCTCGCAGCGTTATCAGACAACTGGTAGCTCACTGGCTGATACGCTCTCTGTATTTGAACAGCATGGTGATCACTATCATATAAGCCAAACCTTTGAGACAAAATGCATGGGGTTGCATGGCAGTGGCAGCGTCACAGATTACAGTGTCTTTGCTTGTAGCGATGGCGTTTTAAGCGTCAAACAAACCGGAGACACATTCAGCGCCGAAAAAATTGCCTATCCCAGCAGCCTAACCAATATTCAATGTGATGGTACAAGCAGTAGTCCTGCTCGAATTGGCTCATTCATCACTAACCACCATCATAATTATGCCATTGGCACTGCTTGCGGTCAGCCTTACCGTGTCGATCCTGTCAGTAAAAACATGACACCGATTGTCTGGACAACAGACAGCAGTCGCCGTATTGTCAGCTATGATTTTGATGCCCATGGAGAGCATTTAATGCTACTCGATGATACCGGCAAACTATATATACTCGATGTTGCACAAAATTATAAGCAAACCGCCGTATTAAATGTTTTCCCTAATGGCATCGAAGGCAAAGCGGTTCCCTCATTTATTGTTAACCCAAACACGCAAATGGTTTATATGATGGATGACTCAAACCAGCAAATCATCGAAATTGATGCTAGAGATGGTAAAATCGAGTCAAAAATAACACTGAATTTCACACCCTCTCATGTGACTTGGTTTGGTGTGAAAGCTGGGCATGATGATGAACATAGCCATTAGCGCTTAGCACCTCATCTAATAAAGCTACTTTAATGACTGCTGACAGTAATTGGCTCTTAAACATATTTATAAACGCTAGTATTCAAGATAACCCTTAATCCGACGCTTTTTAAATTCCGAAGCATCCGATTAAAGCGCTCGATGATCTTGAATTTTTCTATAAGCATATCTTAAACAACTGGGCTAGTAGGATTTACTACATTAGTTATAGTCTGCTATAAAATCATATTACCCCAGTTTATAATTATAAAAAAACCAATGAAACCGCTACGATATTTTCATAGCAGTTTCATTGGTTATACGGTCTTTAACGCTAAAAATTATTCGCCGAATACTTTCATACGCTTATCTAAAGGCTGAAACGCTTTATCGCCTGCTGGCTGCTCAATAGCGCCGAATACCATTTGCGCATTTAATTCCCAATCATCAGCGATGTCCCAAGCATCAGCAACTCTCTGATCGATGACAGGATTATAGTGCTGCAAATTAGCACCGACATCAATGCTTGCCAATGCCGTCCAAATCACATACTGATGCATCGCACTGGTTTGATGTGCCCAGATTGGGAATTTATCCGCATATAAAGGGGCTGCTTCTTGCATGTTTCTCACGACGCCTTTGTCCTCGAAGAACAATACTGTACCCGCACCCGCTCTAAAGCCTGCGATTTTATCTTTAGTACCTTGGAACTTCTCGTCATCGCCAACAATCACCTTGAGTGTCTCTTCAGTGATGTCCCATAATTTTTTATGATCTTCACCGAATAACAACACGATACGCGTCGATTGTGAGTTAAAAGCGGATGGCGTATGCAAAACCGCATGCTCAACTAACTTAACGATTTCGTCATTTGATACTGGCAATTGATTGCTCAATGCATAGATAGAGCGACGTTTTTCTGCCAATTGTTGTAATGTTTTTAGGTCTGACATTATTTTCTCCAGTGATTATTGATGAATTTAAGTAATTAAGAACTCAGTTATAAAGCTAAATGGTAATCAACCTTTAAAACCTTCAGGTAATTCAGGCGCTGGCAAACGTTTCATATCTGAATCGACATTACCAAAACGCTCATGACCATTATTCCAGTCGATAATAGATTGCTCAATCTCTGCTTTATTGTCAGCAACAAAGTTCCACCATAGCAGTACTTTTTGTTCTAAAGGTTCACCGCCGATAAACATAATACGTGTGCCTTTTTTAGCAACCAATTTAATGCTTTCGTTATTAGCAACATCGCTATCGTGGAAACGAAAGAGTTGATCCTGCTTACATACCTTTCCTTCAGATTCTATCTCACCCTCTGAGACTAAGATACCGTATTCAAAGCCTGGTTCTAAAGTCAGCGTCACCTCGCCATCTTCGGTAAAGTACACGTCGATACCGACCAGCTTGGAGTATTGGATAGTAGGCGCTTCAAAGTGCTGACCTGACACATTGGTATAGCTACCGGTGGTCAGAATCATCTCAACACTATCTTCCGTCCACGTTGGTAGCTCTGGATAATGATGAAAACCGCGCTCAATCTCTTGATCCGTTGGTAGTGCAATCCAGAGCTGTACCATGCTGATAGCACGCGCCGCATCCGACGAACCACCAGTGTCTGGAAACACGCTTTGTTCCGTATGACTGATGCCTTGATTCAAACCTGTACCAGCTGTCATGACGTTGACTTGGTTCTTAGTAATGACTTGCTCGTTACCTAAGCTATCTTTATGCAGTACTTCGCCATTAAGCATCCAGCTAAAGGTTTGTAAGTTGATATGTGGATGGCGACCCACTTGCATACCTGATTCATCTGGATCAAATTCAGCGGGTCCTGCATGATCTAAAAAGCACCACGCACCGATAGGCTGTTTTCCTTTATTGGGTAATAACCGAGCAATCGGAATACCGCCAACATCAGCCAACCTTGGCTCTAGGGTTTGAATACTCATAAGATAACTCCTTTCCTAATTAATTATTATTCATAATGATAATCATAAAGACGAGTTTAGATTATCATAGGTACTTCCATTAACAATACTCTAGCGTCCTCATCAGCATCCATCGTGAAGCTTTTGGTGTCTGAGATACCAAGACCATCTCGAGTATCAAGTACGTTACCGTTGATAGTCACTTTACCCTCTAGTACCAAGACATAAACACCGTTGTTGACATCTTTTAAATCATAAGTCTGAGTCACGCCTTTATTGAAATTACCCATATGGAACCAAGCGTTTTGATGAATCCAAACCCCAGCGTCGTCCGCGTTTGGCGAGAGCACTTGGTTAAACTCATTAGCTTTCATGTGCTCATCCATACGCACTTGCTGATAACGCGGCGTCACACCCATTTTGTTGGGAATCACCCAAATTTGTAAAAACTTGACAGGTTCATTGGCATCGCCATTCATCTCACTATGAGTAATACCCGTACCCGCTGACATGACCTGAATCTCACCCGTTTCGATGATGCCTTCGTTACCGATATTATCTCCATGAGCTAACTTCCCACTTAGAGGAATACTGATAATTTCCATGTCGCGGTGTGAGTGCTTGCCGAAACCTTGACCGCCAATAACAAAGTCATCATTGATGACTCGTAGCGCGCCAAAACCCATACGCTCTGGATTATGATAATTGGCAAAGCTAAAAGTATGCTTACTTTTGAGCCAGCCATGGTTAGCATCGCCACGAGAATCTACTGCATGATAGATCGTTTTCATAAGTTATCCTTTATAATTGGTTGCTTATTTAAGCTATGGGTCTATTATAATTGTTGACCATATATAGATAAACAGTACTTATTGGAAATGACTATTCTTATTTATAGAACAATAAGTGCTTAGCATTAACGTAATATAATAGTCACGCCATCATTCGCGTCACCAGTTAGTACCAATAAGTAGGTGTAAAAAATATTAATGATAAAGAGAGGGAAACCATGTCAAATCTACATACATTGAATAATGAAGTCATCGATAACAAGGCTCAAAAACGTTTTGAGATTCATATCGACGATCAGGTTGCTTTTGAAGAGTATGAGTTTTTTAGCACATCGACAGGTGAAGAAGGTATTGAATATAAGCACACATTCGTGCCAGAAGCGCTTAGTGGTCGTGGTATTGCAGGTTACTTAGTCAAAATCATCTTAGATAACGCCGCTTCTAGAAATTTACGTGTTAAACCGACCTGTCCTTATGTGAAATCCTATATTGATAAGCATCCAGAATACCAAGCCAATTCGGTGTTTCATGGTGCGAAAGCCTAAGACAAGATGCATAAAAAAAGCCATGATAATTTATCATGGCTTTTTACGGTTCATGGCATTACTCAATGTAGGTAAAACTTTTATTAGCTAATATGCTGTAAGAACTCTGGATTACGCGCTAGTAGTGATAGGTACAGCACAGGAATGACAAATAAACCGACTGCCCAATAACTGAGATTAACGTACAGCACCGCGCCGAGTAGCGCGCCAATCACAAAGCTGATAACCAATGCCGCGCTATGCCCCAATTTTTTGGCATTATCAGCGCTACGGTTGGCAATATAATCTGACAGACCAATACCCAGTTGGGTGGTATTGCCTGTCATTAATACCGTTGGACTCATGTGTTTGATGACTGTTTTACTAGCCGTATTACGAATAGCAAGTGCCGTTAAACCTAGACCACCAGTGATGGCGACGGTTATATCTCCAGCCTCAGTGAAAGGTTGAAAGGACAATCCTGCTATCATAAAGGCGGTCAAAAATAGGGCTTCTGCCAAAAATAAATGGCTGAGTACCAACGTTTGCTTCCGGCTTTTATCAATGTATATTTTGGTAATAACCACCGTTATTATAAAAAGCGGCACTGATGCCAGCTTGATCCACAAGCCATCTTCACCTTTAACCAAACCGCTACCAGCCAGTACTAAGTTACCCGTGACATGAGCGGTAAAAAAGCCAAATAAAGTGATGAAGCCAATGGTATCAATCGCCCCACCAACTATCGTTAATAGTATAGGCGCTTGATAGCGTTGCCAAAAGCTTGGTGTCTTACGATCTAGAGTGTTGTTATCAGCGACAGCTTTAGGCACTGGTATTCCCTGCAAAATCCATGAAATCAGTCACAAAGCGCTGTAAGAATTTCTGTGTGCGCGGGCTAACACTGCCATCATCATTTAAGCTGTCAGTTGCACGACTTAAATGAATTTCAGGATCAATCATCATTTGTGCCGAAAGCATTTGCATGCTTTTTCTGACATCAAGGCCACTATTGATACCGCCGAAACTGCCTGGCGAGGCCGTCACTACCGCAACTTTTTTGTGGGTCCACACGCTTTCTTTATAAGGACGTGAGGCGATATCTACGACATTTTTCAAGGCGGCAGGCATAGTGCGGTTATGCTCTGGCGTGACAATTAATACGGCATCAGCGCCTTTCAGCTGCTGACGCACACGCTCATAGCTATCGATAGTCGTATCATCATAATCTTGATTATAAAGCGGTAAGTCTGCGATATAGACTTCTTTTATAGACACGCTTTCAGGCATCTGCGCCGCAATAAACTCTGCAAATTTACGATTGATAGATGCTTTTCGCAAGCTGCCAATAATTAAGGCGATGTTGATTGATGTACTCATAGCGGCTCCCTGATTATGATGATAAGACGATATTTTCTAAGCCATTTACTTTACTATATTCTGCGATGATTATTGTTATCGATTGAATAAGCACCTGCTCCATGAGCAAATATCATCAAGAAACCACCCGCCATCGCAATGTTTTTCATAAATTGGTTCATCTGTGATTCATCTATCCAGAATTGATGGAAAAGCAGCGCTGATATAATATTGAATCCAACCAGTAAAATAGCAACGAAACGCGCTTTAAAACCAAAGAGAATAGCGAGGCCGCCGAAAAGTTCAACCGCGATGACCAGCGGCAATAACATCCCAGGTACACCCATTGATTCCATATAACCTTGAGTGGCCGCGTAGCCGGTAATTTTAGTAAAGCCTGAAAAGATAAAAATCATTGATAAAAATAGGCGACCAATTGGGACGCTAAGCTCTTGTAGTTTATCCATGGGTTTTCTCCAGTAATAGAATGTTTTTTAAATTTTATTTGATTATGCGATGGCCTTATTGTATTCGTTGCTTATAATTAGATAAACCGTGATAATTGCAAATGTAAGTTCTTATTTAAAGAACAATTAAGAGGTGGTTTACATGGGACAATTAGAAGATATGGCAATGTTTGTGCGTATTGTCGAAGCAGGCAGTATTACCAAGGCTGCCGAGCAACTGAATATCGCAAAATCTGCGGTAAGCCGGCGTTTAAAGGAGTTAGAGACACGCTTGGGCAGTCAACTGATTAGCCGAACCACGCGTCAATCAAACTTAACCCAAGCTGGTGAGCAGTATTATCAAAAGGTGCACCATATACTCAGTGAAGTGGATGCGCTGAATGAAGAGACGAGTGGTACTCCGACACGTATCGAAGGAACATTAAAGATGACTGCGCCATTGTCCTTTGGTTTGATGCATTTAAACGATGTCATCGATGAATACGCCAATCAGCATCCTGAGTTAAAGTTTGAGCTGGATTTTTCTGATCGTCATACTGATTTGATTGAGGAAGGGTTTGAGTTAGCAATTCGTATTAGAGAGTTGCAAGATTCCAGTTATCAGGCCAAACGTTTGGCACTGATTCGTTATGCGTTATGCGCCAGTCCTGAATATTTAGAGAGAATGGGTACGCCAAAGACTTTTGACGATCTGACAGAACATGAGTTTTTACAATATGGTATGAGCAAATCTAGCGCGATAGAACTGATAGATAAGCAAGGTAAGAATCATCAAGTCGCCGTAAACGGTAAAATCAAAGCCAATAATGGGGACTTTTTGCGGGAGATGGCAGTCAAAGGTCATGGCATTGCTTTTCTGCCAACTTTTATTACTTATAAAGCCTTAATCAGCGGTGAGCTTGTGCCTATCCTGCAGCAATATCAATTACCCACTTTAAACGCCTATGCGGTCTATCCTAAAAATCGCTTTTTATCGCAGCGTTGTCGTTATTTGATTGACTTTATTGCCGAGCGTTTTGGTGATAATCCGTACTGGGATAAGTTTTGATAAGCATTTACGGCTCAACACTTAACGGACAAGCTTAAATGAACACTATACCTGCTCTCAATAACATAAGTGCCCGCGATCCCAATGAGCCATATCGAGCCTCAACAACGCTTGAGTTATTGACCTCTACCGTCAAATCCGTAGAAACAAAATTGGGATAATATTGATTTTAATAGGTACAAATACGATACTGAATATATTTCTAAGATTTTGCCCTTCTCTCCCGAAATGGATATTGAATTTCCTATATAATGTGAGCCATCTCTTTATTGATAACCCCTTTAATTTAGGCTTTTTTCTTAGTAAAAAAATGCTTCTTATCAGGTAAAACGGTGCTTTATGTTTAACGCTTCCTCAACTCGTTTAAATAAATACATCAGCGAAAGCGGTATTTGCTCCAGGCGAGACGCTGACCGCTTTGTTGAACAAGGTAATGTATACATCAATGGTAAGCGTGCTCAAGTAGGCGATCAAGTGGTTGCTGGAGATACGGTAAAAGTCAACGGGCAACTCATTGAGCCGCGAGAGGCGGATGATTTTGTTTTTATTGTCTTGAATAAACCCGTGGGTATTGTGAGCACTACAGAAGCTTCAGAAAAAGATAATATCGTTGATTTCGTTAGACATAGTACACGTATTTTTCCGATTGGACGTTTGGATAAAGACTCTCAAGGTTTAATCTTTTTGACCAGTAATGGTGATTTGGTTAATAAAGTATTACGTGCTGGTAATAACCACGAGAAAGAATATTTGGTGACGGTGAACAAGCCGATAACAGATAGTTTTATTGAGGGTTTAGCTGGTGGCGTGCCAATGCTTGGGAAGATGACCAAGAAATGCCCAGTTACTAAGGTGGCACCCACCGTGTTTAACATCACGCTAGTGCAGGGTTTAAACCGTCAAATTCGTCGTATGTGTGAGCATTTTGGCTATGAAGTCGTGAAGCTTGAGCGTACGCGGATTATGAATATCAGTCTTAAAGGTACTCCCGTTGGAGATTGGCGAGATTTAACCGAAAAAGAGTTGTCTGTTTTACTTAAGTCCATAGAAGGTTCTTCTTCAGATGCCAGTAATCCGGGCAAGAAATCTCGTAATGCGCCACGAAAAAATGCTCGTACTGATGATTCATCAAAGACAAAAACGTCTTCGAAATCAGCGGGGGCAGCAAAGGGCAACAAGAAACACGCCAAGGATGATGCTAGAAAACCAGTGGGTTCTAAAGGTAAAGATAGACGTCCTTTTGGTAATGGCAAGAAGGCTGTGGGCAATGGCAAACCTGCTGCAAATGGTAAGCGCCCTGCAAAAGGTCGAAGTTCTAAGCGGTAGCAGTATCGCGACTATAGATTGATGGTTAATGTTTAACTAATTAAGACAGCTGATAAGAAATACTGCACAAAAAGCCAGACAATTTCAGTTGTCTGGCTTTTTTGTTGCCTGCAGGTTTTCTCAACCAAATAATTTTTATTATAAAGCCAACTCATAACTCGTACTACGCCCCGAAGCCTCATATTTTTGCGGCATCCCCTGCTCTACTAAGTCATTAAACTCTCTTAATGCGGTATCGATAGAACATTTGGTCATAATTGCTGCGGTGCTGCCATACTATAAAATCGTTGGCGACTGTCATCGCTTTGCACCAGTAATCTCTCGTTAATCTCTCGTTAATTTCACGAAGTACCGTTGGTATGGGCGGACTAAAAATAGCAGAGTCTAAGACAGTTAGCAGATGTCATTGTTTAAAAATTCGATTATAGTAGATATCAAATCATACATTTAAAAGTTGAGGACAAAATAATGAAGACACTAAGTTTATGTATTGCAGCAGGACTGGGTTTAAGCGCTTGTGCTGGTGGAATGACAGGGAGCACGGGTCAAAACAATAATGACAATGGTATCGTCACTCAATACCCTGTTGAAACTGCCATGCTCAACATCTATACCAAACAACGCAGTGATAAATTAGTTGCAGTTGTCGGCAGTCAAAGCGTGTCAGCAGAGATTCAAGTGACGCCTAAAGGCAGTATGGTATTTAATAATAAGTCTGTACAAGGTACCGAAATAAACACCATCAATAAGATGAATAATCAAATCACCAATCAATCCGTCGCTATCAATTACTTCACCCTAAATCCACTGATATTCCATGGTTTTACAGACGGTACAGGTAAATACTCACTATCTAACCAGACGACCACCATTCCTAAAGTGGCGACAGTGGGCGCTTCTAGTAAGCTACTGACGGAAAATGTCTATGCCGATAGCAGTATGCGTAACAAGATAGGGACTTATAACCAAGACTGGTCTTTATCGCGTGATACGAATAATACCGCATGGTTCTGCATAGAAACCTCAGGCAATCTATTACTCAGCTTTGACCCTGCAGGCACTTCATCAGAATGCTACAAGATCAATGCCAAAGGCGATATCTTAGCAAGCAAAGTGACACTGAGTCAGCCTAGTAGTAATGGTAGTACTAAGACGGTGACTTTAAACAGTCAGTAGTGATTATCATGGTGACATGCCCTTTACCATATAGCCTTGTTACATAGCTTTCGTCACATAGCACTTATTACATAACAACGAAACAAAAAAATAGCGCCTAATATGGGCGCTATTTTTATATCAGTCAGCTGAACGATTAAGAACGATGTCCATGAGTATGCTTAGCTTGATATTTGCTTTTTGCTTTGAGATGAGCCGCTGGTTTTTTTGATTGATGCTTTGACACTACTGCCTTTTTCTTCACATGCTGATGTTTATTATCAAACTTTGCATTGACCTTTTGATGCTTCACTTGAGCAACATGATGCTTAGCGATTTGCGGCGCAGCACTTGCTTGGCTAACCATTGTGAAGCAAGCAGTAATGGCTAGAATTGAACTTATCATTATTTTTTTCATTATTTTTTCTCGTATAAAGTCATATTAGTTATGAGGTGTGGTTGAAACTGCCTTACTCAATATCAAGTAAAGCATTCACGTGATAAAAAGCATCGTGATAAAAATTTGCTCTATCGACAACGAGAATGATAAATGATTCAAACGTTAAGTAGATTTATGAAGATTAAAGAAAGGTAACCTTAATGAGGGAAGGTTTCTTAAGTGGTACGCTATAAGCGTCATATTGGCGCTTTTCT
The DNA here is from genome assembly GCF_002453835.1 of Psychrobacter sp. UBA6739. Classification (NCBI taxonomy): domain Bacteria; kingdom Pseudomonadati; phylum Pseudomonadota; class Gammaproteobacteria; order Moraxellales; family Moraxellaceae; genus Psychrobacter; species Psychrobacter sp. UBA6739. The sequence goes on along the minus strand of NZ_DKHR01000006.1, from coordinate 82,196 downwards.
AGACGGGCAAGTAATAGCGAATGAAAAGATATCTTATATATAGATTAGGGCGACTGGCTTTGGCATATTTTTTATAAAACGTAGACGTTGTCACGATACTTTCATTTTCACCCTATAAAATGCGTTGATTATTCAAAGCCATTGACGATATGCCGCATCACAATAAAGACTTTTAAAGAGTAAAGACCAAACTAAGCAGGCGAGATAAGTATTTTGCAAGGGTCGTTGGCGTTGGGATCTTTTTAAAGTAGCCAACTGATGGCATTCTGAATAGCAATTTTGAAATAACTGAGAATCAATGTAATGAACCATTACTTATGTTTGACAGATTATGAAAAAAACTTGATTGATAGTGCTTTGCTCATTCTGATGAAAAAAAACATCCAATATAGCGATCAATCAAAAGAAAACTCAGTGCAGCAATACTATCAAGATTTTAATCTCACACTTTTTGAGCTATGTGCAAAAATAAAAGCACCTGATTTTGATAAGCAAATGGATTTATCCTCGAAAGAAATCAAAGCAATTAAAAAAGCCCTAACCTCACTGTATGACCGTATCTATCAAAGAACCCTTAAGGACATAGAGGGCAACCAAGAAGATCACTATAAGAGCTGTAAGTTACAGATTATAGAATTAGAGAGAAAAATCGATATTATCGAGAAAAACAGTATAGAGAGCAATAGTTGTTAAAGTGTTCTTTTTTACCGAAAAATTTCACTATTTTTAAGTCGCTAGCACCATCAATATTGGTCGCGTAAAACAAAAAATCGCACTCCGCATTACATTAGCCTATCTTTTCCGCTGGGTTTTATTAGCTCTTTCCCATTT
>NZ_DKHR01000006.1:58184-81337 GCF_002453835.1 Psychrobacter sp. UBA6739 | reverse complement strand
TTCTCTAGAATGCCCGATATATCTCTATACAAGACTTGTAAAGAGCATACCCCTTGTCTTAGAATGGCATTGTTAATGATAATGTCTATTTTGTTAAGTATTCTTTCTAAAATGCTTTAAACTGACGTTTTAAGTTAGCACACCTCCTTACTTATAAATGTTACCTATGCATCATCAGCATGCTGGTAATACGATGACCCTATCATGTCTACTAAGCGCCGTAAGCTTGTTTTACGATATTCATCACCGGTAACGATGTGGTTCGGCATGTTGGTCGCATGTTTTGCTTGGATCATGCACATCACGCTGTTGCTCACACCTCTGTGGGATGATAATGCCCACTTAGGTCATGGTATCTGTGCAGAGCTTGCACCGATTGTATCGGCAGCTAAGCAGTATGAGCAAATACAGACTGATATTGCGCAAACAAATCACAACATACCCATTGATAGTGCCGCTCGTCATTTACTTCATCATAATGCATCCCTATCTTTAGTATCGCCTGCGACCGTTAAGCCAGTCATAACGGTTGACGCAGCACCTTCACAGGAAGCCTTATATAGCAAAGATAAGGTTGCAAGCTCTGAATCTAACCCTGATGCCGTAAAATACACTGGCTGTGACCTTTGCACTGCCATGTCTGCGGCACTATTGCCAGTCGCTTTTACACATACTGACTCGGCTTTGATTGAGCTGTCTACTGTCTCAGTTACGTTTTTGTATCGCTCACATACCTACTCTCCTAGTAATTTTTTACGACCCCTCGCACGCGCTCCTCCAGTCACACCCACATAACTATCTACATTTATAGTCCAATATTTTTAGGGCGTGTCCTCATTTTAAAAATGGTGATAAACATGAGATAAATTGCCGTCAAACAAGAAAAGTAGCGCAAATAATATCGAGATATTAATAAGCTATTTGATGATGCTTGGCAAAATTTAGCCATTTTTAGCCCATTTCGAAAGTAATCAATTGAATTGAGGACACGCCCTAGAGCATTAGTGACAATGCTCTCAATCAACGCGCTCATTTGACGCTCTGATTGAGGCACTTGTATGCGTTTACCTAAAACATTACGCTCAAAACTGTGCTCATAATATTGTGCTCAAAATGCTATCTATTTATATCGGAAAATATTCAGTAAGTGCCTAGTCTAAGTCCATAAGTGGCTTAGCTTACCTTGGCTGACATTGCCTCTTGGTAAAAACTGAATAACCGATTTCATAAAATATTTTTGCAAGTTTCTAGGAAAAAAAGATGTCATCTTCATCAATGAATGCTGTACCTATTTTAAAACTAAGTGTTTTAGCCTTGTCTTTATTGCATATCAGTAGCGCTTATGCGGATTCCACAACCGTAAAGGCGCACATGCCTACTACGGATGATGAGCCACATATTCAATTGCCAGAAATCGTCGTTTATGCGACAGCAGCGGATAAGCGCTCTAGTACCAATGCACTTGGAACAGCAGCCAGCCTTAATCAAAAATTTATTAGCAGTAAACAAGTGGCAAGCAGTGATACGGCCACTATCCTGACAAAAATACCCGGTCTGAATGTCCAAAGTGCCGGTGGCATCTCAAACTTGCCTGTGATAAGAGGCTTGGCGGACAACCGTCTGCGTATCTTAGTGGATGGCGTTGACTCAATCGCCTCTTGTCCAAACAGTATGAACTCACCCTTGTCTTATATTGCGCCAAGCGCTATAGAAAAGACCACCGTTTATGCAGGTGTGACGCCTGTGAGTGTCGGTGGTAATAGTATTGGCGGTACCATCGTCGTCGAAACAGCAGAGCCTATCTTTTCAACGGATAGCGACATACTAACTTCAGGTGAAATCGGCACATTTTATCGTAGCAATGGTGACGCTTATGGTGCCAATGTATCTACCACAGCAGCAAACGATCAGCTTAGCCTCACCTATAAAGGCAGCTTTGCGCAGGCGGATAATTATAAAGCTGGTGGTGATTTTAAATCTTATACAGAGACAGGAAACGCTGGTAAAACCTTAGCGAAAGACGAAGTTGGTTCAACCGCCTATGAAAGCAAAAACCAGTCAGTAGATGTGGCTTATAAGAATGGCAATCATCTGCTACAAGGCACTTATTTGTGGCAAAACGTCCCAAAAGAGTTATATCCAAATCAGCGGATGGACATGCTCGACAATCAGCTTGACCGCATTAATTTGCGCTACAAAAGCGAGTTAAATTGGGGACAGTTAGAAGCACAGGCCTATCATGAAGATGTCGATCACTATATGAACTTTGGGGAAGACAAACAGTTCTTATATGGTAATGCCAAAGGTATGCCGATGTACACCAGTAGCGAGACCATCGGTGCCAATCTTAAAGGTATTATTGATTTAACCAACCAAGGCACGCTCAATATAGGTGCTGAATATCAAGACTACACGCTCGATGATACGTGGGCGGCATCTGGCGACGGTATGATGTCGCCAAACGACTTTCAAAATATCAACAATGGTCAGCGTCAGCGCATCGGTATCTATGGCGAATGGGAAAAAGACATCTCGCCTGACTGGAGCACCCAGCTTGGCGCTCGCTATGAAAACGTACGTACCAGTGCTGATGAAGTACATGGCTATCAAATCGAGGGTCAAAACAATATGACCAATCAGCTGCGAGATAGCGCTAACTTTAATGCCAGTGACCGCCGAACCACGGATAACAACTTTGATATTACTGCACTCGCACGCTACGACATTGATTCACAAAAAAATCTAGCATTAGGTCTATCGCACAAAGAGCGCACGCCAAGCTTATATGAACGCTATACCTGGTCCACTTGGAAAATGGCGGCCATCATGAATAATACCGTTGGTGACGGTAATGGCTATTTTGGTGATCCTAATCTACGCCCAGAAAAATCCAACACCCTATCTGCCACCTTAGACTGGCGCGGTGCTGATGATAGCTGGGGCGTTAAAGCCACTCCTTACTATTCAAAAATTGACGACTATGTCGATGCCGTACAGTGGAACCCCATGGCAAACACAGCAGCTAGCACTCAAACAGCGAATCAATATAATGTGCTGCGCTATACCAACCAAGATGCTGAGATATATGGCATAGATATCTCAGCCAATCGGGAGCTGGCAGCAAATGCTTGGGGGTACTGGAATATAGTAGGCTCCTTAAGCTATACCAAAGGGGAAAATAAAGACAGCGGCTCAGACTTATATAACATCATGCCATTCAATGGCAGTGTTGCTCTGAATCGGGAAAATAACGGTTGGACAAACCAAATCGAAGTGGTGGGCGTCGCGGCTAAAAATGATATCTCAACCCCTCGCAACGAAATTAAAACGGCGGGTTATGGTCTCTTAAATCTCAGTACAGGCTATCAGTTTAAAGAGGTAGCGATTGAGGCTGGTATCGATAACGTATTCGATAAAAACTATGACCTACCTCTAGGGGGCGCATACATGGGTCAAGGCAAAACCATGTCAATGAATGGCGAAATAGGCAACGGTTCTAACTGGGGCACTGCCGTTCCTGGCGCAGGCCGATCATTGTATGTGGGTGTCAACTATAAGTTTTAGGTGTCATTAAGATAGGTCATTAACTGACTAACATAACGATTAAACCTTCAACAGATTTTATTTATCTTATATCTTAGGAAGCACCTTCATGACTATGGCACTATTAATTGCAGCACTCTTAATGGGATTTTTTGGTTCGCCGCATTGCTTAGGTATGTGTGGCGGTATCGTCACCGCATTCGGACTATCGATGAAAGAAACCAGTCCAGCAAAAAAACGCGGTCTCATTGCGACTTACCATTTGGGGCGCTTACTCAGTTATGCCCTATTGGGCTTAATTGCTGGAGTGATTGGCACCACGGTATTAACCCCCCTGATGGTTGGCAATAGCACACCTCGCATTCTACTAGGGTTGGTCTTGGTATTTGTAGGATTAACCATGCTAGGATTGCCTTTTTTAAACAAGCTTGAACGTCTTGGTATGCATTTTTGGCAAGCTTTATCACCTCTGCGGCAGAAAGTCTTCCCCTTAAACACTTTTCCTCGAGCATTGACGGCAGGTTTATTATGGGGATTTTTACCCTGTGGTCTCGTTTATGGCGCATTACTTATTGCGGTCGTCGGTCATGACCCGCTCACAGGTGCTGTGTTAATGTTTGTCTTTGGTCTAGGAACCGTACCCATGCTCGTCGCCACGCACGAAACGGTCAACTGGATGCGCAATCAAATCGGGCGTTTGCGCCTAAGGCAAGTGAATGGCGCAATCATGATGCTATCTGGCTTAGCCGTCATAGCGGTACCGATGGTCATGGCCAATATGCATGGTGGACACGGGCAAATGAATCACGAGCAAATGAATCACGAGCAAATGAATCACGAGCAAATGAATCATGAGCAAATGAATCATGAGCAAATGAATCACGAGCAAATGAATCACGAGCAAATGAACCATGAGCAAATGAACCATGAGCAAATGAATCATGAGCAAATGAATCACGAGCAAATGAATCACGAGCAAATGAATCACGAGCAATAAAAACGTCTCTCATGTACATAGGAGGCAATGATATTTTAAACTATGGATAGGGCATTTTTAGCGTGCCCTATTTTTTTATCTACTAATGCGCCAACCTCTGAATTTGGCAAAGAAACCTTTCAACCTTTCAGAAAAGTTAAAAGCCTCTGACTCCGGTACTTCTTCAACATGATGACGAGCTGCCAGTATCGGCTGCTGCACCAATCTTTCGTGATGATCAAAAGCACGATCAAGACTGATACTCATGATAGAGAAGTTAGTCGGACGTGGTAGACAGCGATATACCTGACCCTTATTAATTAAATCAATGACCATATGGGCATCTTTGAACTCAGTCAACATCAGCACCATCAGATCTGGCTGGATATTTTTTAAGGCATAAACGATGGGCGTAATATTTTCTTTATTGAGCGTCGAATCTGTAATCGTGACACCAAAGCGTTTTTTTTGTAATAACTTTGCGGCCTGTTCAAGGTTACTCGCCCAGCTCACGGTATAAGCGCTCTTAAAATGACTTTTTATTTGTTGATAGACACTCTCATCATCGTCTAGTACCAATATATGGCGATTGCTAACCGTGCCACTATTAACACGGTTTTGAGTTGCATCATTTTTCATAGTGTTTTGTGTGATTTCTTGCGTTTGCTGAGCAATTTCTGTGGCTTTATTAACGATTTTTTTGAGTTCATCATTTTGCCATGGCTTAGTGATATAGCGATAAATTTCGCCCTCATTCACAGAATCCATCACGGCATTTAGATCCGCATAACCAGTTAACAAGATACGAATAGTATTTGGTGAAGCTGCTTTGATGTCACTCAATACTTCCGTACCTTGCTTATCTGGCATGCGTTGGTCGCTGATGACCACTTGTACTTCATTCGTGCTGACATATTCCATTAGCTCAGTGGCATCGGTAGTAATAAATACGTCATGTGACTGGCGAAAATGCATTTTTAAGCTGCGCAAGATACGCGGCTCATCATCGATAAAAGCGATTTTTGGTTTTTGCATGACGCTCTCTTTAAATAAATGGTTGGAAGTCTCTCAACTTTCAAATAAGGCTTGCGAAGGTTTATGTTCATGAACGATAGACTGTATCGGTAGCATGAGGGTAAACGTCGTGCCCGCGCCAACGACTGAGCTAACCTCAATGCGCCCACCATGTTGTTCGATGATTTGTGCCGTAATAGCCAATCCTAACCCTGTGCCATCGCCTGCTTTTTTGGTGGTAAAAAACGGCTCAAAGATATGCGTTAAAATATGCTCTGCGATACCGACACCATTGTCTATAATGCGTACCACGATATATTGCTGCGCCTCATCTACAGACGAGCTGACTTGCAATGTTCCTTTATGATCTGGCGGCATGGCTTGCGCGGCATTATTAAATAGGTTTAGTAATACTTGGTTAATTTGTGAAGGATTACACTGAATGAGCGGCAGCTCGGCTAGATTGGTATTGATGTCTAAGGTTTTTAAATTATTGCGAGCCATAATCAATGAGGTATTGATGCAATCATTGATATCGACATCTTTTACTTTGGATTCGTCTAGTCGAGAAAAGTCGCGCAAGCTGACGACCAGTTCAGCAATTTGATCGACGCCATACAGTCCATCTTTGATTAAATCTGCCAAATCTTCACTGACTTCATCTTCTTTAATCTCTTCACAGCATTGTAAAGTTTGCTCTATCAGCTGCTTGACTTGCTCTTGGTTGATAGTTGGCGCTTTTAACGCCTGCAATAATTGATCGGTATGCTGTAGCAATTCATCAAAACGCACGAGATTATCACCGACCAGCTCCATATTACTACGCACATAGCCCAGCGGCGTGTTGACCTCATGTGCCACGCCTGCCACCATTTGACCTAATGTCGCCATTTTTTCGGAACGCACCAGATGCACTTGTGAGGCTTTTAACTCATCCATGGCTTGCTGCAAGTCTTGCGTACGGGCGGCGACTTGTTTTTCTAGATGGACATTGATTTCGGCAAGTGCGCCTTCGTTTTCGACGACGCGGTCGATCAATTGGTTGGTCTGCTCGCTGATGATTTGAATCTCGCTGACATTTGAGTGTGGCAGTTTAAGGGCGCTTAATTGTTGATATTTTTTTTGCTCAATTAATGCGCCCATATCAGCCACTGCTAGTGCCATGTATTTTAGCGGTCGCGTAAAGTAGCGGCGAAACACCCACGCGGTCAACAACAGGATAGGAATAAAACCCAGTAGCATGGTTTGAATCAGCTGGTTCGACAATGCATTTGCCACGCTCATCATGTCATTATTGGGCTTGACGATAACCATCTTCCAATAGGTAAATGGCATACGAAACACAAAGGCGGTGGCGGACTGCTGCAGCAAAAAATCATTGGGCACAGCGATGGTCTCAATCAAGTGACTGTCTACCAGATTAAACGTTTGGTCAATATTCAATAGCAGCAATGCTGACAGCAACTTGGATTCTTGTTCGCTGATTTTATTCAGATTGGTCGTACTTAGAATACTACGTGCCGCGAGCGTATAACGACTCTCATCTTTGGTAACAGCCTCATCGATGAGTGTTTGATTAATGCTATCTAGGCTGTCCGCAATAGGGGCAAAGGTAGGATGTTTCTCGGCCAATTGATGCGCGGTTACCATTTCTCCTTGGGGATTATCTTCAGTCGCTTGCGTGACCATAGATTGATCAGGAAAGGTCAAAAATCGATTGTCCAAGTCTACCAAAAAGACATAACCACCCAGCTTATCTTGCCAATTTTTCATAGCGTCATCGAGGTTATCTAATAGCAGATTAAAACTCACTACCCCATCAAAAGCCTGATTGCGACTGTCATACAATGCCTTGGCACACGTCATCATCGGCTGATTGCTTTGCGGATCAACATATGCACGGCTCCAGACACAGTGGTCATGGCGTGCGTACATCGCAGGAATGTACCACCACTCTCTATAATAGGGACTCGGCGTTTGGCGCACTTGATTATACTGCTCTAACGGCTGCATGTTGCCTGCGTCATCCCGCGCCCACACAAACGACTGGCGATCTCGGTTTTGAGCGTACATATTTGGATCAAACCACACGCCGCCGCCCACAATCCGTTGATCGGTCTGTTGCATGAGATTACCAAAGGTTTCTCTATAAAGGCTGTCTTCTTTTGGCAAGCCGCCCGCCATCGCACTGGTTGCCTTTGCCAGTCCGTCGACATGGCTGATATTCGCCATAATGCTATTAATGGCTTCGTTACCCGTTTCAACCACTGTCTCTGAAGTCATCTCCAGTATACGAGGCTTAGCTTGGGTTTCGATGACCCAGTACACCATCAGGATAATTAGTAAAAAAGCCAATGCTAAAATAATCAGCATGCGTGTGGAAATACTACCAAGCCGACCAGCAACACTCATAGATAAACCTTATATTGATGCATCTACCATCATCAATGCATCACTTAATGAATAAAGACATCAGTGATACGCAACCACCATTTATAGTGGGCTCAAGGATACGATGCCATCATGACAGTATGATGACAAAAGTTTTGTTTTCTTATCTGTCGACCAGCACCTTTTAATTAACAACTGTTAGCTTGCCGTTGGTAAATACAACCTTGTACTCATTTAGCGCTGCTCTCTTTTTATCATCAATAACATCATGCACCTTATTAAGCGCATAGCTGTACTATCCGCCATTGCAAGGCACAAAAAAGCCACTTATTGTTTAAGTGGCTTCTTCATATTCAAGTCAATCGCTAATTTTTCTATTGATGTCATCAATATCTCTATGATTATAGAGTCTGCCAAGTTTATCTTGTTCTATACTGTGAAATTTTATACATATGTTATATTAATAATACTAATATAGAGGGTGTGTTTGTATTTTATATAATATCGCGGATCACCGTCACTTATCACTGATTGCAATGCTTGTCTGTTGTACACTCAAAGCTTGATATCACTCGCTCATACAGCTATTCAACTAACCCTAAAGAAAGACGCTCACAAAGTCTTTCTCTTTTAAATATTAAAGGAAAAGCGATGCGTCCTTTGTTTTTTAGTACTTTGTGCTTAGCAAGCAGTCTTTCACTAATGGCTTGTAGTAGTCATCAACCAACCACGGCAAAAGAATCAACAGCGGTCATTACCAATACGACAAAAGAGAACGCTGACGAACAGCTAAGCATGGAGCCATCCAGCACCGAAGAACCGTTATCAGCATTCACCGCTTTTGGTAATACAGAAAAAAGTTGGCGCACAGTAATTGATGGCAACCAACTCAGCATTGAAGCAGATTTCTTGAAACCAACGACCATCGTTGTCTCTCGTTCGACCTATGCCGAAGGTGTGGAATACGTGAGTACCGTTAGCGGCAAGCCTATTATCATGAATATAAATAGCCAGATTTGTACCGATGATAATGGCTATCAAAATGAATTTACGGTGACGTTGACTTATGATAATAAAAGCTATCAAGGTTGTGCCGTTGCTGGAGCGTATGAAACAGCGCCTACGTAATTGCATAGAATTTGTTGTGGTTAGCAACCATCATAAATAGCCAGCCATTAGCCAATGGATAACGCATAATTTGGCAAATAAGTACTTATATTACTTTCAACCGATGTCATTATTGTTTAATAAAAACATACTATAGTCTGTCTATAAACCCTTAATTTAAGGGCGTGTCCTCATTTTAAAAATGGTGATAAACATGAGATAAATTGCCGTCAAACAAGGAAAGTAGCGCAAATAATATCGAGATATTGATAAGCTATTTGACGATGTTTGGCAAAATTTAGCCATTTTTAGCCCATTTAAAAAGTAATCGATTGAATTGAGGATACGCCATAGTCAAATAACCTTTTATATCAGTCTTACTCAATAAGGATGAACCTATGAAAATTATAAAGACTCAAATCAATAATCCGGTAGACCACGACACATTTATCCACCAGCCTGATGCCAGTAAAACCCGTGTAGCAAACATACCAGGCAAGCGCTTACCCTTTCCTGACCAAATTGGTAATTATCAGCGCAATATTGGGATGCCCAATGATGCTTATCAGGACAGTAAGGTTTATATCGTTGGGGGCGGTATTGCAGGTTTGGCCAGTGCTTATTACTGCATCCGAGATGGCAAAGTATCCGCTGAAAACATTACCATTTTAGAGCATCTTAACGTGGCAGGTGGCTCCTTAGATGGTAGCGGCAATCCTGAGACGGGTTATATGGTGCGCGGCGGTCGTGAAATGGATTTCACTTACGAAAACTTTTGGGATTTATTCCAAGATATCCCCGCTCTTGAAATGCCTGCGCCTTATAGCACCTTGGATGAGTATCGCATAGCAAATGACACCGATCCCAATTACTCTATTGCACGCCTGATCCATAAGCAAGGTGAGATAAAAGACTTCAGTCAACTGGGATTGAGTAAAACCAACCAACTCGCTTTAATTCGTTTGCTATTAAAACCCAAGGAAGAGCTAGACGATATCACTATTGAAGAGTATTTCGATGACAGCTTTTTGAGCAGCAACTTCTGGACGTTTTGGCGAACCATGTTTGCTTTTGAAAACTGGCATAGCTTACTTGAGTTTAAGCTTTATACGCATCGATTTTTACACGCATTGGACGGTCTAAACGACATGTCTGCACTGGTATTCCCAAGATATAATCAATTTGATAGCTTTGTTAAGCCACTACAAAATTATTTAAAAGATAAAGGTGTGCAATTTCAGTATGACACGCTCGTTACCGATTTAGACATTGAGTTTGAGCATGCTGATAAAGTAACAGGCACCAAAAAGGTCAAAGCCATCATTACGGAGAAAGCGAGTGAGCAAACCACCATTCCTATGGGCAGCAATGATTTCGTCATCGTGACGACTGGCTCCATGACCGAAGATACCCGCTATGGTGATGATAATACTGCGCCGACGCTAGACTTTACAAAAGACAGTATGGGGCAATCGTCTGGTTGGAAAGTATGGAATAATCTGGCTAAGCAATCTGCCGTCTTTGGTCACCCAGAAAAATTTAATCAGCATGTGGATAAATCTGCTTGGATGTCGGCGACGTTGACCTGCCAGCCGTCTGCCTTTATTGATAAGCTCAAAACGCTGTCTGTCAACGATCCTTATACGGGTAAAACAGTGACCGGTGGCATCATTACGATTACGGATTCAAACTGGTTGATGAGCTTTACTTGTAACCGTCAACCGCATTTCCCTGATCAGCCAAAAGACACGCTAGTCGTATGGCTATATGCCTTGTTTATGGATAAAGAAGGCAATTATGTCAAAAAACCCATCCCAGAATGTACAGGCAAAGAGATCTTGAGCGAACTCTGTCATCACCTTGGTATCCTCGATGATATAGAGAATATCATGGCCAATACCATCGTCAGAACGGCTTATATGCCCTACATCACCTCGATGTTTATGCCTCGTGCTAAAGGCGATCGTCCTGAGATAGTCCCTGATGGTTGTGTCAATATGGGTCTAGTCGGTCAGTTCGTCGAGACACATAATGATGTGGTATTTACCATGGAGAGCTCTGTTCGTACTGCTCGTGTCGCAGTTTATGAGCTACTAAACGTGCAAAAACAAGTCCCCGATATTAACCCATTACAATACGATATCCGTCAATTACTAAAAGCCGCGAATACACTCAACGATGGTAAAGGTTTCATCGGCGAAGGTCTATTAACTAAGCTTCTTAAGGGTACTTATTACGAGCACATACTGCCAAAAGCCAATCAATCCACCAACGGCAATGACTCAATATTTACTCAGCAATGGGAAGCAATCAAAGGGCTTTGGCATAAGTAGGTCTGGCATCAGTAATGTTAGTTTTGATAAAAGCAGCTTTGATGAAAATGGCTTTAGTACAACTAATGACGAAAAATAAAAACGATAACGCTCTAGGGCCTGCCCTCATTTTAAAAACGAAGATAGAAATGAGGACATGCTCTAGTCAGACTTGGATAACTGCTGTAACTGCTCAATCAGCCAACGGTGTATACCACTGTGACTGGTACGTGGATGCCATGCTGCTATCACCTTAAATGTGGGTGGCAGGGCTTCCACTTTGAGCTCTTTAACCCGACTGTTTGGCAATAAACGCGAGGGATAAAATGCAATCATATCGGTTGTATAGAGGATATCTGGCACTGCAGAAAAGCTAGGAACGGACATAACAATGTTTCGTTTAAGACCTTTTTCTGCAAACCACTGATCATGAGAACCACGTAAGTTAGCGCGTGAAGGTGACACCACCAGCTGCGAGTGTGCAGCAATTTGCGCCAGTGACAGCGGCTCTGTTGTAAAACTATTATCGCAACCAGTAATGCAGAAATGTTGTTCTTCAAGCAGCGTCACATAAGCCAAGTTATCAGGGATAAATTCTGGGAAAGTAATCAGCAGATCAAGCTCGCCTGCCGCAATAAGCTGATTGATATTGTCTGAGGCAAAATCACGTACGATTAACTTCAAATCAGGCGCGTCGCGGCGTGTTATATGAAACAACTGCGGTAATAATGCCTGCGTCGCATAGTCGGTCGCGCTAATCGTAAATACGCCTTTATAAGTCTGCGGCGAAAACATATCTGGCTCTAACAGTGCTTCTAACTGCTCTAATATACGACTAATGGGTTGCTGCATCGATAGCGCTTTGGGAGTTGCCACCATGCTATTGCCTTGACGAATAAACAAACGATCATCAAACAAATCACGCAGCTTACGTAATTGTTCGCTGATTGCCTGCTGTGTCAGCCCCATTTTGCGCGCGACTTGTGAGAGATTTTTTAGATCAAGCAACGCATGTAGCACTCGCAACTGCTTGATATCAAGTCGGTTAATTCCATTCATAATATATACCATTTATAATTGTATCTTAAACAACAAAATCCTGTTTCCGATTGTATCCATAAAACTCTATGCTTGCCAACCTTACTTACGCAGTAATAAAGCATCAAAACAAGCTCAATGGTTTAAACAATAACCCAATCTATTTGTTTTAAAAGAGAGTTTTATGGAACCATCTAATATCGATACCAGCCCATTATTTGCATCTGTCACACTTGGACCATATACGTTAAAAAACCGTATTGTCATGCCACCGTTGACACGCTCTCGCAGCACGCAACCGGACAATATTCCTAATGAATTAATGGCAAGCTACTATACACAGCGCGCCTCTGCAGGTTTTATGGTCACTGAAGGCACGCAAATTGAGCCAAGGGGTCAAGGTTATGCGTGGACGCCAGGCATACATTCGCATGCCCAAATCGAAGGCTGGAAAAAGGTCACTGAATCGGTACACGCAGCAGGTGGTATCATTTTCGCTCAGCTTTGGCATGTGGGTCGCGTGTCTCATACCAGCTTACAACCACAAGGCGCTCAGCCAATTGCACCATCAGCTATCACTGCTGACAATGTAAAAGTATTTATCGAAACAGCACCAGGTGCAGGCGCGTTAGCCGATCCTAGTGAGCCACGCGCACTCAGTACTGATGAAGTTAGTGAACTGGTCGCTATGTATGCGGCAGCCGCGCGCAATGCATTGGAGGCAGGTTTTGATGGCGTCGAGCTGCATTGTGCCAATGGCTATTTGGTGAATCAGTTCATCTCTGAGCATAGCAACACACGTGATGATCAATATGGCGGTTCATTGACCAATCGCTTGCGTTTCTTAAAAGAAATCGTGGCTGCCGTCAGTGAGGTGGTTGGCGCTGATCGCTTAGGCGTACGTTTTGCACCGCTGTTTGCTAGCACAGATGAAACTCGCGTGTATTTAGGGCTAGTGGAATCAGATCCACATCATACGTATATGGAAGCGATTAAAGTACTTGAACAAGCGGGTATCGCTTATTTATCTATTGCAGAAGCTGACTGGGACAATGCCCCTGATTTACCAGAGACTTTTTATCAAGCGGTCAGAGCGGAGTTTTCAGGACGTATTATCTATGCGGGTAAATACACGACGGAAAAATCGGTTCATATGCTAGCTAAAGGTTATGGCGACTTATTTGCTTTTGGTCGTCCCTTTATTGCTAATCCCGATTTACCTGAGCGCATCGCCAATCATTGGCCACTCAACGAGGCAGATCCTACCACGATGTATGGTGGCACCGAAATTGGCTATAATAACTATCCTTACTATCAAAACTCTTAATACAATAAGGCCATTCGTGGCCTTATTTTTTTGCTTATGAATAGGATGTTTTTAATAGCTGATTCATATATATAGCCCTTATGATTCATCCGACTGATCAAATAACTTTTCGATAGGCTTGCTGTGTATCTTTGAGCTATTGAACAGCGACTTATTACCAGTATCCGCTTCTGTCCAAAAATTAATATTGAATTGGGCATCATCACTTAATTCTACGCGGTGCCAATATTGAGGCGGACTGACCGCGAACTGCCCTGCTTTAATAACAATTGTTTTTTCAGGTTCAGTGGCGGCTTCATCAGCAAAGCCGTAAAAGGTAACCGTGCCTTGCATGACACAAATTTGGCCGTATACGCCCTCTGCTGTATTGTGATGAGTCAGCAAGGCTTTTGGGACTTTATCTTTAGTAAAAAAGTGGGTCGAACGCTTTATTTTCCAATGGCTGGGTATGACGGGGTTTGAGGCGACAGTATCACTCATGGTAACTCCTTGGCTAATTTGATGGGTGTATCCCAATCCTTTTTATTAACAGCGTACTTGTGAATAAAATTCTATTAATAAACAAGAAAAGCACGCACAGTAATGGTTATTATTACTATAGCGCATCATATTTTTAAATGTATTGCTATCCTCATATCATCTTAGTTAACCATCAATATATAGGATATTAAAGCCACTTTTTAATCCCCATTAAGTAGTATGTGAAATGACATTCATACTGCTTTCGCCTAATGGTTAGCGAGCTTACTTATTGCTACATTAACTCCATCTAAACTATCCAGTTCGACGGTGGAGAATACTTGTCATGCATGCAAAAGAGCTACTTGAGGTTGAACGCCGTGATATAAGAGCGCTTCACTATACGTGGATTGCTTTTTTTCTGACCTTTTACGTCTGGTTCAATATGGCGCCACTAGCCACTTCTATGCTAGAGGCCGAAAGCTACTTAACTTCTGAACACATCAAATTATTTCTCATTGCCAACGTTGCTTTGACCATTCCAGGGCGAGTGGTAGTCGGCATGGCATTGGATCGCTTCGGTCCGCGTCGCGTGTTTTCCATACTGATGGTCGTCATGGCGATACCGACATGGTTCTTCGCGTTTGGTAATTCCGCGATGCAGCTGTTCGTCGCTCGCCTATTTATGTCTATCGTGGGCGCAGGGTTCGTCGTTGGCATTCACATGACCGCCCTTTGGTTTAAGCCAAAAGACATTGGCTTTGCCGAAGGATTTTATGCCGGCTGGGGTAATTTTGGTTCAGCTGCCGCAGCGATTACCATTCCAACGGTTGCGCTACAGTTCTTTGGTGGTGATGATGGTTGGCGCTGGGCAATTGCATTATCTGGCTTACTGATGGCCGCTTACGGGGTAGCCTACTGGTTTTTAATCACCGATGGTCCTACACAAGATACCCATAAAAAAGCACGTAAGGCGGGTGCTTTAGAGGTATCGAGTTGGAGGGATCTATTATTATATTGCCTATTTATTATTCCTTTATATGGCGTATTAGGTGTATTGGTTTATCGTACCAAAAACATGGGATTCCTGAGCGAAACAGGCGCTTGGGGGTTTTATACTCTCATCGCTGTGGTGGTTATTTATCAAATTTACAAAGCCATCAGTGTCAATGTACCCATGCTCAAAGCGGGTATCCCTGAGGATGATAAATACCCCTTTACCTCTGTTGCCGCCCTAAATGTCACCTACTTTGCTAACTTTGGCGCAGAGCTGGCGGTCGTCTCTATGCTACCGATGTTCTTTGCCGCAACGTGGAAACTCGACCCTACCGTCGCAGGCTTAGTCGCATCGACCTTTGCTTTTGTTAACTTATGGGCGCGACCACTTGGCGGCTATATCTCTGACAAGGTTGGCAATCGTCGCTTGGTGATGTTGGTATACATGTTCGGTATCGGCATCGGCTTTGGATTGATGGGATTGCTGAATGCAGAGTGGCCATTGTTTATCGCGGTCGTCTTTACGATTCTATGCTCAGTCTTTGTGCAAGGGGCAGAAGGTGCAACTTTTGGTATTATCCCCTCAATTAAGCGGCGCTTAACGGGTCAAATTTCTGGTATGGCGGGTGCTTATGGCAACGTGGGCGCTGTGTTCTACCTATTTATATTTACCTTGGTCGAACCAAATCAGTTCTTTTTTATCATTGCGATAGGTGCATTTATCGCTTGGGTACTTTGTTTCTTCTGGTTAAAAGAGCCTGAAGATGCCTTTGGTGACGAATACAAGATGTCCTCGGTCGATCGTCAAATTGCCGCTGAAGAAGGCTAATTTGATTACCTTATAAAATAAAAAAGCCACCCAGCATCACTGCTGGGTGGCTTTTTGACTGATATAGAGAACTATCTAGACATGTAACAGGGGTTATTGAGATGGCCTATGATTTTTTATAAAAGTAGCACTTTCAAAAAGTAGCGATTTTAAAAAGTAATATTTTCAAAAAACAACCACTTCGATAAATAACCATTTTGACAAACGACTACTTTGATAAATGATTCACGGTCCATACCGCTGCCTCTACCCGTGTGCGTAGTCCAGTTTTGTTCAAAATATGCTTAACATGCACTTTTACTGTGGATTCTGCGATATCCAGTTTGTTGGCGATCATTTTATTACTTAAGCCTTCAGCAATCATTTGAATCACTTGCAACTCTCTAGTAGTGAGATTACCAGCGATATCTTCAATGCTTGGTGTACGTAATGTTTGTGCCAATATTGAGGCCAAATTGGGACTGATAACCAGCTCACCGCGCAACACTTTTCTAATATCGACGATGATTAACTCAGGCTCCATGTCTTTTAACAAATATCCGTCCACCCCTAATTTCAATGCTTCTTGTACGTCTTCTCCGCTATCAGAAACTGTAAATAGCAAGGTAGCCACATCAATATTTCTGGCTTTGATTTCTCTTAAGGTCTCGATACCAGTCAACACTGGCATTTTATGATCTAGAATGACCAGATCAACTGGATTGTTTGCCAAAAAATCCAACGCTTCTTGTCCGTTATTCGCCTCACCAACGACCGTTACATCACTTTCGAGACTGAGCAGTTCTGCGACACCGCGGCGCAGCATAGGATGGTCATCGACCAATAATAGCCGAGCAGGAGAAGCAGACGTATAAACTTTAGTAGTCATAAAATACTCACAAATTAAAAAATGCTACAAAAAATACAATGCAGTGGTTAAGAGCGTTTACTAAGCCAATTCATTTAGTTTTGCTCAGCCATATAATCCGTAAAGAAACTGGGTACAAACCTGACGATGACGCTGGTACCTGCGGGTACATTATTAGAGATGATCAAATCACCGCCTAATTTATAGGCACGCTCTTTCATAATCATTAGACCATGATGCTGGGTCTGATTGACAGTCCCTGATATGCCAACGCCGTCATCATTGACCATCATCGCTACATAATTACTTTCATCATCATAAACCAAATCGATAGTGACGCTGTTAGCATGGGCATGGCGACTGATATTCGACAGCGCCTCCCTTATAATTTGAATGAGATGCACTTGTTCGGTTGCCGTTAGATTCAAGGATAGGATTTGATTGTTGACCTTTATGTCAAACTGCCCTTTTACAGCAAACTCATCAGCCGCCTCATATAGAGCTTCATCAAAATTGCCGCTATCAATCGTCAAGCGAAAAGTCGTCAATAAGTCTCGCAACTCATGATAAGCAGAGTTCAGACCCATTTTTATTTGACTGATATGCTGCCCAACCTTGATTTGACTTTGTTCATCAAATACCACCAGCCCACTGTCTTTATCAGTAGACAGTTGCAGATGTTTTTCGAGCACGCTGACTTGTATTTTTAGATAAGACAATGACTGTGCTAAAGAGTCATGCAACTCCCTAGCAATGGTCGAGCGCTCTTCAAGTAGAATAAGCTGATGGTCTTGCTGCCTTTGTCTGCGTAAGGATAAGGCGGTGCTGACGAGATTGGTCAGCACAACAATCAATTCATTGTTTTTAGCAATTAAATAACTACTATCCACCTCTACTACCTTGATACGTGTTGAATCTTCCTCGCTTTTTTTCTTATCTTCTGCGTAAGCTTTATTGGTCATTAAGACAGATTTCGGTCTGACCTTTAGCTCACCAAACTCTATATCTTGATGAATAATCGGAAACGTTTTGGTATAAACGTCTTCTTTAATAGAGCAGCTATCACAAGTGAGTTTGGTACATAGCTCCTTCATCCTATCATCGTGCAGGGCTATAGAGTTTTTATTGGTTAGAATATTGCTTTGGATACACAGCGTAAAATCTAAATATGGGAATATACACCCAAAGCCAGTAATCAATTCATCAAGCCGATGTAAGCTCACAGGGCTACTGGTCAACTGCTTTGAGAAATCATAAAATAATGATAAGGCTTGGTTGGCTTTTACCAGATGCTGAGTCTTTGTCTGTACCTCACTTTCAAGTGAACGCTGATACCTCTCAATGGTACTGGCCATACCGTTAAAAGAATTGCCAAGCGCTTCAAATTCTCTATAACCGCTGATAGACACTCTCGTATCATATTTACCTTCTTTAAACGCCCGATTGGCTTTAATGAGTTGTTGAATAGGCGTTAGCACTGAGTTCTGTAATCTCCGTACGCCTATCAGCATAATAATCATGCTCAGTATCAGTGATAGTATTTGCAGGTTTTGCTGCCATGTCTGACGCTGCTCATTTCTATCCTGTAACGCACCAACAAAACGATTAACATCGTCAATATATTTGGTTGAATCACTATAAAAGCCTTGCTTGTCTTGTGCCAACAATGCTGGTTTTAAATCACGAAACCATTGTGATTTTATCTGGCTCCATTGCTCACTGATCGCCTTATCTCTGTTGGCACTGGTCAGTTGATACGCTTGTAATTTGTTGAGACGACTCTCCATGTCTTCAACCAGTATGTCTATTTTTTCAGACTCGCTTTTATTGGAGAAATCCAGTCTGTCTTGCTTTTCTACCTGCGGCGCATTGTCACTATCTAAGCCATCTTGTTTGATATTTAGGCTTGAGCTAAAGGGATGGTTATCCGCAAAGTCGGTCGCTAGCTGAAAGCTAATACGATACGTTGCCATGCGTATCGTATTAGCTTTCAGCTAGCGACCGACTTTGCGACCCAAGCGAGCGCACCGCTGCCTATCGCTGACATCAAAAACAAAGTAGCAATGATCGTAATAGCAATCCAAGTATGAAGGAACAAAGACTGCCGTCGTAGATTAGACATGATTAATAGCGCTCCCATCAAACACTTTCTGCACAAAGGATTTGAGATCTTAAAATTGAACGTCGCAAAAGCAAAAAACATACAGCATAAAAAATACTACAGCGCCATTAGCAGTCCATCGACAAGCAAAACCTTAGTAATAAACCTGCCCGCAATATACCCCTTTTAGTCATCAGTATACCACTATGTATGAATACTCTTCATCGGGATAACACAGTACCGTGAGTTATCATTTTTTGATAGAGCAAGTGATTCATAGCGCTCATAAGCCTGTACGGCGGCTCTTTGCTTTCAATATTAACAGGAGCAAGCGCTACGGTTTATTGTAAGTTTAGACAGCCATTTGATGATCAAAAATACTGAATATAACTAGGCATAGCTGATACTAAGTGAGGAATAACATGGGCAATAATTACAACTTCAAAGGTGGTAAGCTCATCACTGACTGGCGACCTGAAGTAGAAGAATTTTGGGAAGGAGGCGGCAAAAAAGTCGCTCGTAGAAATTTATGGATATCCATTCCATCGTTGCTATTGGCGTTTGCAGTATGGATGGTATGGAGTGCCGTCATCGTCCGTCTGCCAGAGATTGGTTTTGATTTTGATGATGGGCAGTTGTTTTGGCTCGCCGCGCTGCCCGGACTATCAGGGGCAACGCTGCGAATTTTTTATTCTTTTATGGTGCCTATCTTTGGTGGGCGACGTTGGACAGCGATATCTACCTTATCCCTGTTAATCCCAGCATTATGGATGGGCTATGCGGTTCAGAACCCTGATACGCCATTTATGATATTTGCCATCATTGCCCTACTTTGTGGCTTCGGTGGTGGTAACTTTGCCTCCTCCATGTCCAATATCTCGTTCTTCTTTCCAAAAGCAGAACAGGGCACTGCTCTTGGGCTAAACGCGGGTTTGGGTAACCTTGGCGTGTCGGTGATGCAGTTCGTTGTACCGATGATCATATTGGTAGCAGCCTTTGGTAGCTTAGGCGGCGACCCACAAGTCTCTGCAAGCGGTCAGCTGTTCTATCTACAAAATGCAGGCTTTATTTGGGTACCCTTTATTCTGCTATTTTCAGCACTGGCATGGTTTGGCATGAACGATATTGCCACTGCTAAAGCTTCCTTTAAAGACCAATCCGTTATCTTTAAACGCAAACATAACTGGATCATGTGTATCCTTTATATGGCAACCTTTGGCTCGTTCATTGGTTTTTCAGCCGCGTTTCCGATGCTGATTAAAAACTCATTTCCCGCCATTGATGCGCTTAAGTTTGCCTTCTTAGGTCCTTTAGTTGGTGCGCTATTTCGCCCTTTAGGTGGCTGGATATCTGACAAAACCAGCGGCGCAAAAGTGACTTTTTGGAACTATATCGTGATGGTATTGGCGGTAGTGGCGGTGATGTATTTCCTCCCTAGCGAGACTCATGAGGGCAGCTTTGTCGGATACTTCATCTCCTTTATGGTGCTGTTTATCACCACGGGTATCGGTAACGGCTCTACCTTTACCATGATTCCCGTTATCTTCAGAACCTTTCATGAACGCCTTGAACCTCAAAAAGCAGGTACAGAGGAATTGTTTGTCGAGATACGTAAAGAATCAGCAGCAGTGGTTGGCTTTACCTCAGCGATAGCGGCCTATGGCGCATTCTTTGTCCCAAAAATGTTTGGTTCAGGACTGGGTGTTGATGGTACTTTTATCGCTTTAATTGTCTTTTATGTTCTCTGTATTGTGTTGACATGGTGGTATTACAGTCGCCCTAATGCTGAGATTCCTTGCTAAAGCAGCCTTGTATAAATCATCCTCTAAAAACAGATTTTTAAATTAAAAACATCTCTCTTTATAGTGCTACTTGCCAGCGTAAGTAGCACTTTTTTTATTTTTACCAATCCATATTTTGCTTATAAATAAGCCCGACTCATAAATACTTAACGATTTTTTAAGGAAATTTTATCATTTACCGCTACTACTAAGGTGGTAGTGCTCTGCTCATGTTAGCGGATAGTAAGAGGGCGATGGCTTACTTAAAATAATACCATCGAAAAACATTTACAGCTTGGGCAATGGGTTGTTTTTACCACGCCATTCAGCTTTAGATACCCCATAGGCAATAATACAGAGGATAGCGAAATGAGCCATTTACTCGACCAATTCCGTTTTTTTAAACGTAAAAAGGGCGAATTCTCCGATGGGCATGGTGAGACGCGCGATGAGTCTCGTGACTGGGAAAATGTGTATCGTAGCCGTTGGCAGTATGACAAAGTCGTGCGTTCAACGCATGGGGTCAACTGTACCGGTTCTTGCTCATGGAAAATTTACGTAAAAAACGGCTTGGTCACATGGGAGACGCAGCAAACTGACTATCCTGAAACCCGTCCAGACTTACCAAACCACGAACCGCGTGGCTGTCCTCGTGGCGCAAGCTACAGCTGGTACATGTATTCAGCGAACCGTGTGAAATACCCTAAAGTACGTAAGCCGCTTCTCAAATTATGGCGTGAAGCCAAAGCGCAGTATCCTGATCCAGTCGATGCGTGGGGCAGCATTGTCCAAGACCCTATCAAAGCAGAACAGTATAAATCCAAGCGCGGTTTGGGCGGTTTTATTCGCTCAACGTGGGCGGAAGTTAATGAAATCATCGCCGCCAGTAATGTCTATACCGCCAAAACCTTTGGTCCTGACCGTATCGTTGGCTTCTCTCCGATTCCTGCGATGTCGATGGTCAGTTACGCCGCTGGGAGTCGCTATTTATCACTTATCGGCGGTGTCTGCTTGTCCTTCTATGACTGGTATTGTGACCTGCCACCAGCGTCGCCAATGGTTTGGGGTGAGCAAACTGACGTGCCAGAATCAGCCGATTGGTACAACTCTGATTATATTATTGCCTGGGGTTCAAACGTTCCACAAACGCGTACACCAGACGCGCATTTCTTTACTGAAGT
This sequence comes from Psychrobacter sp. UBA6739, assembly GCF_002453835.1. NCBI lineage: Bacteria > Pseudomonadati > Pseudomonadota > Gammaproteobacteria > Moraxellales > Moraxellaceae > Psychrobacter > Psychrobacter sp. UBA6739. The sequence goes on along the minus strand of NZ_DKHR01000006.1, from coordinate 59,435 downwards.
CCGTTATAAAGGCACTAAGACCGTTTCTATCACCCCTGATTATGCTGAGGTTTCTAAGTTAACTGACTTATGGCTAAACCCAAAACAAGGTACTGATGCGGCTGTTGCGCAAGCATTCTGTCATGTCATTATCAAAGAGTTTTATCTTAAGCAGCCAAGTGACTATTTCTTAGATTACGCCAAACGCTATACCGATTTACCAGTACTTGTGATGCTAGAAGGTGAAGAAGGCGCACGCCATGCGGGTCGCTATCTACGCGCTTCTGACTTAATCGCTAATTTAGGTCAAGAAAACAATCCTGAATGGAAAACCATCGGTCTAAATAGTGATGGCGAATTGGTCTCTCCACTTGGCTCGATTGGCTATCGTTGGGGCGAAAAAGGCAAATGGAACCTTGAGCAAAAAAATGGTACGACAGGCGCAGAAATTGACCTAACATTGACTTTAAAAGACAGTAATGAGACCTGCAAAGTCGGCTTTGATTACTTTGGTCATGTGGATCACCCACATTTCACCTCCGTACCGGGTGAAGCAATACAGCAAAAAACCGTTCCTTGTAAAACCATTACCCTTGCCGATGGCAGCACCGCTATCGTTGCGACCGTCTTTGATCTAACCGTTGCCAACTTGGGCGTGGATAATGGCGTTGGCGGCGAGCATGTCACCGATGACTATAACGATGCCACCGTACCGGGCACGCCTGCTTGGCAAGAAGTCATCACTGGTTTGAGCCGTGAGCGCGTCATCCAAGTCGCGCGTGAATTCGCTGAAAACGCCCATAAGACTCATGGTAAATCGATGATTATCATCGGCGCGGGTATGAACCACTGGTATCACCTAGACATGAACTATCGCGGCGTGATTAACATGCTGATGCTGTGCGGCTGTATCGGCAAATCTGGCGGCGGCTGGGCGCATTATGTTGGTCAAGAAAAACTGCGCCCTCAAACGGGTTGGTTGCCATTGGCCTTTGCACTTGATTGGCATCGTCCGCCGCGTCATATGAATGGCACGAGCTTCTTCTACAATCACAGCTCACAGTGGCGTCATGAGACTATTTCTGCCCATGAAATCCTCTCGCCTCTCGTCGATAAAAAGTTCTTCCCTGAGCATATGCTTGATTACAACATTCAAGCAGAGCGCGCAGGCTGGTTGCCTTCAGCGCCGCAATTAAACCGCAATCCACTGACCATCGCTGCCAAAGCCAAAGAAAGTGGCAAAGGCGTGGAAGAATATGTGGTCGATTCTCT
>NZ_DKHR01000006.1:8636-58132 GCF_002453835.1 Psychrobacter sp. UBA6739 | reverse complement strand
CGCAACATGTTTATCTGGCGCTCAAACCTATTGGGCTCATCAGGTAAAGGTCATGAATATATGCTGCATTATTTTTTGGGCACCAAAAACGGCTTGCTCAATAAAGAAAATGCCGAAGGTCACCTACAACCAAAAGAAGTCGATTGGGTCGAAAAAGGCCCAACTGGTAAATTAGACTTGGTTGTCACGTTAGACTTCCGTATGTCTTCTACCTGTTTGTATTCTGACATCGTGCTACCGACTGCAACTTGGTACGAAAAAGATGACATGAATACCTCAGACATGCATCCATTCATTCACCCATTAACCGCCGCGACTGACCCTGCGTGGGAATCTAAGACAGATTGGGAAATTTATAAAGGCATTGCCAAGAGCTTCTCTGAAGTCTCAAAAGGTCATTTAGGTGTTGAAACTGACGTTGTCACCTTGCCGATGCAACATGACACCCCAGGTGAATTGGCACAACCATTTGGTGGCACTGACTGGAAAACAGCGGGCGAAAAACCTGTACCGGGTAAAAACTGCCCAATGATTAAAGTGGTTGAGCGTGACTATCCGAGCACTTATAAAAAGTTCACTTCTATGGGTCCTGCCTTAGAAAAACTGGATAATGGCTCAAAAGGCTTGAATTGGGATATGAAAACCGAGGTCAAACAGCTCGGTGATTTAAATCATAGAGTGACTGATCCCGGTATTTCTGAAGGTCGACCAAGTCTTAACACCGCTATCAATGCTTCTGAAATGATTTTGATGCTCGCGCCTGAGACCAATGGTCATGTCGCCGTAAAAGGCTGGGCTGCACTCTCAGAATTTACTGGTCGCGACCATACTCATCTTGCCAAATCTAGCGAACATGAAAAAATCCGCTTTAAAGACATCGTCGCCCAACCACGAAAAATCATCTCAAGCCCGACATGGTCAGGCATTGAGTCGGATCAGGTCAGTTATAACGCCGGTTATACCAACGTCCATGAGCTGATTCCTTGGCGCACGATTACTGGTCGTCAGCAGTTTTATCAAGACCATCCTTGGATGCAGGCGTTTGGTGAGCAAATGCAGCAGTATCGTCCACCTATCGACACCAAGACCACTGAGCTGCTCAAAGACGCTAAGCCAAATGGCAATAAAGAGATCGTACTGAACTTCTTAACACCGCACCAAAAATGGGGCATCCACAGTACCTACTCTGAAAACTTGCTGATGCTGACACTAAGTCGCGGCGGACCTTGTGTCTGGATGTCAGAAATCGATGCCAAAAAAGCCGGCATCGTCGATAACGACTGGATTGAGCTGTTCAATGCTAATGGGGCAATCACTGCCCGTGCCATCGTCAGCCAACGCGTTAAAGAAGGCATGACCATGATGTATCACGCCCAAGAGAAATTGGTCAACATTCCAGGCTCTGAGCAAACAGGCACGCGTGGCGGTATCCATAACTCGGTCACTCGGACGATTTTGAAACCGACGCATATGATTGGCAGCTACGCCCAGCAGTCTTACGGCTTTAACTATTATGGCACCGTCGGTTGTAACCGTGATGAATTTGTCGTGATTCGTAAAATGTCAAAAATCGACTGGCTAGAAGACAAACCCGATAACGAATTGCCACGTCCATTACCAACCAGCATTGAAGGGTAAAGCTGTTTCTTCTATCGAAAAGATATCCTGATTTCAGGATATCTAGGAAGAACATAAAGCTGCTTTTTTACTATTATTTGGAGCACAGATCCATGAAAATTCGTTCGCAAGTCGGCATGGTGCTTAACCTTGATAAATGTATCGGTTGTCACACCTGCTCAGTCACCTGTAAAAACGTCTGGACCAGCCGCGAAGGTATGGAATATGCGTGGTTTAACAACGTTGAATCAAAACCCGGTATCGGTTATCCCAAAGAATGGGAAAACCAAACTAAATGGAAAGGTGGTTGGATACGTAATGCCAACGGCACTATCAATCCGCGTATCGGTGGTAAATTTAGAGTATTGGCAAATATCTTTGCTAACCCTGACCTGCCAGAGATTGATGACTATTACGAGCCGTTTGATTTCGATTATCAACATCTGCATACCGCGCCTATCAGTAATCATCAACCTATCGCCCGCCCGCGCTCAGCCATTACTGGCAAGCGTATGCAAAAAATTGAATGGGGTCCTAACTGGGAAGAAATCCTCGGCTCAGAGTTTGAAAAACGTCGCAAAGATAAGAACTTTGACAATATTCAAGCGGAGATTTATGGCGAGTACGAAAACACCTTTATGATGTATTTGCCACGTCTGTGCGAGCATTGCTTGAACCCAACTTGCGTGGCGTCATGCCCAAGTGGCGCGATTTATAAGCGTGAAGAAGACGGCATTGTCTTGATTGACCAAGAAAAATGTCGCGGCTGGCGCATGTGTATCTCAGGCTGCCCGTATAAAAAGATTTACTACAACTGGAAGTCGGGGAAATCTGAAAAATGCATCTTCTGTTATCCCCGTATCGAAGCCGGCTTGCCAACCGTTTGTTCCGAAACCTGTGTTGGTCGTATCCGCTACTTGGGCGTTTTGCTTTATGATGCTGACAAAATCGCTGAAGCAGCAAGCACACCTAACGAGCAAGACCTTTATCAAGCACAACTAGACGTATTTTTAGATCCAAATGACCCTGCGGTTATCGCCCAAGCATTAAAAGACGGTGTACCGCAATCGGTCATTGATTCAGCCCAGCGCTCACCAGTTTATAAACTAGCGATGGATTGGAAACTTGCGCTACCACTACATCCTGAATACCGCACGCTGCCGATGGTTTGGTATGTACCGCCATTATCACCGATTCAAAATGCTGCTGAAGCAGGCAAAGTCGGTATGGATGGCTTGATTCCAGATGTCGACAGCTTACGTATTCCACTGCGCTATTTAGCAAACATGCTTACCGCAGGCGATGAAGAGCCAGTACGTTTGGCATTGAAGCGCCTACTGGCTATGCGTAGCTACAAGCGTATGCAATTGGTTGAAAAACAAGAAGTCCAAAGTATTTTAGATGATGTTGGCTTAACCAAGCTGCAAGTGGAAGAGATGTACCGCTACTTGGCTATTGCTAACTACGAAGATCGCTTTGTAATTCCAACGGCGCATCGTGAAGAAGCATTGAGTGACGCTTTTGCTGAACGCAATGGTTGCGGATTCACCTTTGGCGAAGGCTGTTCAGGACATTCGGACAATAGCATGTTTGGACAACGCAAAACCAATCGCCGCGATTTCATCGATACTGTCCAAAAGTGGGAGTCATAAGATGCAAACTACTCAACTTAATAACAGCACTTCAGTGCATGAGCCAATTACCCAACCAACCATCGGCCATTCAGACTTAAAACTACTCAAGGTACTCAGCCTACTTATCGATTATCCAAGTAATGAGCTGTTTCTCGGTGATACGCTTGCCGATTGCACAGAGATTGTCGCCAAATCAACGCTGATTAGCCCAGAAGTACGGACGCAAATCATCGACTTGATTGAAGATTTAATTGATACCGGCTCTCTTGAGGCGCAAGCGCGTTATGACGGTTTGTTTGAGCGCGGTCGTTCTTTATCACTATGGTTGTTTGAGCATGTACATGGCGAATCGCGCGACCGTGGTCAAGCGATGGTCGATTTGATGGGTCAATATCAAGAAGCGGGTTTTGAGATTAGTGTCAAAGAGCTGCCTGATTATCTGCCTTTGTATCTTGAATTTTTAGCGTATCAAGCAACCATTATTGAAGACGACATTCAAATTCGTATGGATATCGCTGATGTGAGCCATATCCTCGCTTTGCTTGCCGCCAGATTAGAGGGTCGCGGTAGCTTGTATAAAGGCTGCTTCAATGCGCTATTGCAAATCGCTGGTAAACCGCTCGATATCGTTGAAGAGTATCAAGAAAAAATCAGCAAAGAGAAGCGTGATGACAGCTTTGAGGCATTAGACAAAGAATGGGAAGAAGAAGTGGTGACGTTTTTGGATGCGCAACAAGAAGAGCGCTGCCCGTCAAAAACAAGTACACAAAATCTTGCAGCAAAAGCTGGTATAAAAAATGCCTCTGCTACAAATGCGGTCGATGCTCCAGTGCACTGGGTAGATTTTAAAACCAACCAGCCGGTTAAATCATAATAAGGAGAAAGGACATGAATATCGCAGATCCTAGTGTGCAGTCTTTAGCCAACCTAAACTGGCTACAAATTTTCCTTTTTGGCGTTTATCCGTATGTGGCATTGACCATCGCTATTATTGGTACTTGGGTACGTTTTGATTTATCTCAGTATTCATGGAAGACGGGCTCGACGCAGATGCTCAGAAGCAAAAACATGCGCCTTGCCAGCAACTTATTCCACGTTGGCATTATCGTGGTCTTGCTGGGTCATTTATTTGGCATGTTGACACCGCATTTTCTTTATGATCGATTTATCAGCGCTGGGCATAAGCAGATATTAGCGGTGGTCGTTGGGGGTATCGCAGGGGTGTTTTGTTGGTTCGGTTTGGTCATGCTCATGTGGCGACGCTTTACCGATGACCGTATCTCAAACACCTCATCGTTCTCAGACAAGCTGGTACTGGTGCTGTTATTTATCCAACTGAACTTAGGTCTGCTGTCCATCTTTACGTCAGTGAAACATTTAGATGGCTATACCATGATGAATTTGGCAGGCTGGGCACAGGACATCACAATCTTAAGACCTTTGCAGGCAGCGGCGCGCATTGAGCAAACTGACTTAATTTATCAGCTGCATATGGCGCTCGGCATCACCCTGATTGCGATATTTCCGTTTACACGGCTTATTCATATCATTAGCGCACCAATTTGGTATTTCGGCCGTCGCTATCAAATTGTCAGACAAAAGAACTCTCAGTAAGGCTATAGAGCCGTATCTAAATGGAATGGCATTTTTAACCCTATCCTCACCTAGATATTGCTCTTTACCCTACCTTTGACGATGAATCAACACGCGCTATATTTTAGAATTTCTATTACCAGAATCCTTAGTGGAGCAAAGCCATGACTGTCAGTACCTACAATCCAGCCGACCATGCGACCAACCAAAACGCTCATGTGCACAGTGGTAAACATCACAGCCATGATAATGACAATCACAGTCACAGTCACAGTCACAGTCACAGTCACAGTCACAGTCATGCCGATCACACTCCTACTGGTCGCGGTGATGATATTCTTAGAGTAATGCCAACCTTGTCTGATTTGCAAAAACCGCATTCTGACCAAGAGTTCATCGAAAAAGCAATGGCAGAAGAGCGCAGTAACCATAAAAACCTGATTGCCTCTAGCCGTGATGAGCTGCCTTCAGTGACGGTCAATGGGGTGATGATAGATAGAACCAATATCGCCCAAGAGCTGCAATATCATCCAGCAGAAAACAAAGAAGACGCCGTCTTTTTAGCGACGCAAGCGCTGGTTGTGCGCGAATTACTGAGATTGGCGGTTTTAGATGAGCCAAGCCTTGGTGAAGCGGCGTGGGAAAACGACGAAGAGCAAGCCATTTCTACTTTAATAGACAAAAACGTTCAAGCAACGATGCCAGATATGGCAACTTGTGAGCGCTATTATAAGCAGAATATGACTGACTTTAAGACTGATCCCATCATGACTGTACGCCATATTTTATTGGCATGCCCGCCTGAAGATGGCGATGAGCGCTTAAAACTTAAAAAGACCGCTTACGAGTTTATTGAACAAATTAAAAATAACGCCAATCCTGATGCCGAGTTTATCCAGTTAGCACGCCAGCATTCTGCTTGCCCTTCAAAAGAGCAAGGTGGCGAACTGGGTGTGATTAGCAAAGGTCAAACCGTACCAGAATTTGAAGGTGTATTATTTAAGCTAGATAAAGGACTTGCGCCAAGCCCTATCGAAAGCCGTTACGGTTTTCATATCGTTGAGGTGCTCAATAAGGAACCTGGGATACAGATGACTTATGAGCAAGTCAGCCCTGCGATCCATAATAAACTGAGCCAACAAGCCTTTCACCAATCATTATGCGACTACTTGTTTACCTTAGCGCATGAAGCTGATATCCAAGGTATCGAGATGACGCTTGAGCAAGAAAATATCTTCCGTGGCTAAGCAGTCCGCTGTCGGTCACTTAATTCTTATGTTATAAAGTAGCTGCTATGGTATAAAGGTTCTTGTGATACAACACACTTTTTATACTATGTGTCGTTCAATATCAATAACACAGTTCAATATTAATAAAATGAGTAGACGTTTATGATTACGGTTGCAGAGCTAATCTCTGAAATACAGCAGCGCATAGAAACTTATAATACTAACGACTATCCGCTACATAAAAGAGACGTCGCAAGTTACGATTTATTAGACAGCCGTCATCATATATTGGCAGAAGATATCGTCTCGCCCTTTGCGATACCAAGGCAAAACCTATCGGCGATGGATGGTTATGCGATTGCTAAAGACAGCACACTCTCAGCAGACAGCACGATTGATATCGTCGGTGAATCACAAGCAGGCAGTCCTTATAGTAGCGACATTTCAGCAGGACAAGGGGTGCGTATTTTTACCGGTGCTGTCGTTCCTGATAGCTGTGATACGGTCATTATGCAAGAAAACACCAACTTTGCCGCCATAAAAGACAGCATTGATAAATCACAGCCTTATGCTATTACCCTCAGTCAAGACGCTAAACCTGATGACAATATCCGCAAGCAAGGCGAAGAGATTGAAACTGGCGAAGCGGTTTTATTAACAGGTAAGCGCTTAAATCCTGCTGATATCAGTTTACTGGCTAATTTAGGCTTTGATAAAATAAAGGTATATCAACCTTTAATCGTTGGGGTACTGGCAACGGGTGATGAACTGGTGGCGATAGGCAATGAGCTGACCAGCTTGGCGCAAATCTATAACTCCAACACCCCTACTTTGAAAAGCTTACTCGCTGATTTGCCTATCACTATTCGTGATTATGGCATCATTGCTGATGATTTAGACAAAACAATTGCTGCCGTAACCCAAGCGATGCAAGAGTGCGACGTGCTTATCTCTACGGCTGGCGTATCGGTTGGCGATTATGATTTTTTAACCACCGTCATTGAGCAGCTTGGGCAAATTAATCATTATAAAGTCGCCATGAAACCCGGTAAGCCGTTTGTCTTTGGCGAGCTGACTAAAGATCTTGCCAAGCCCGTGCTATATTTTGGCTTACCCGGCAATCCGCTATCGACCATCGTTGGTAGCCTACAATTTGTAATCCCAGCCTTGTGGCAAATGGCAGGCGCTGCGCCACAAGAGCGACCCATGCAGTTAAGCCTAACCGCAACGCTTAAAAACGATATTAAAAAATCAGCAGGACGGATGGATTTCCAAAGAGGAATTGTGTCGCAGAATGACGCTGGCGAATTTCATGTTGAGAGCTTTAGCAAGCAACAATCGCACCGTATCAAACAGCTTAGCCACGCCAATTGTTTTATTGTCTTAGCACAAGATTCTGGCAATGTAGCCGCTGGTGAAACCGTAAAAGTGCAACCTTTCCCTTGGTTGCATAGCTGAATAATAGCTAAACAACATCTAAATAATTGAATCATTAATAACGGTATAGCTAAAAAGCTGCATGGCTAATCAATGGTATCAAGCGTTACACAGTTAATCATTCTTTATACTGTTGATTAGCCATGAATCATGAGAAACTGCTTGGGGCGTATGTTGATTTTAAAAATCACAACCAAGTAGCATCTACTACTTTAGTGGTAGTTTTTGGGTCACTTACGGTGAATGGTTATTTGCGTGTAAACTGTCATAATCATACCTAAATAGAATTTCCCACTCACAACCTGAGGCAACGCCTAAAAGTACACACTATACTTAATATTAATGGTAATCATCTATGAACCATCTTGCCCCTACCGTAGGTAATGCGCAATTGTATGCGCCTGCCGCTGCACCCGTTATTTTTGATGGTGACTCATCATCGAACGTTGCAACGAAAGCTGCTAGCACGTCGACGTATTTTCCGGTCACGCTCTCTCAACCGTTAACCGATGGTTTCGCACGACGTCTCACCTATTTGCGTCTATCGATTACTGATTTCTGTAATTTCCGCTGTGAGTATTGCCTGCCAGATGGCTATCAAGGCAAACCCCCACAAAACGAGCTTAGCGTCACTGAAATTGCCACGTTAATCCGCGGCTTTGCCGAAGTTGGCACCAAAAAAGTCAGGATTACTGGCGGTGAACCCTCTATACGCCGTGATGTGGTAGATATTATTAAAACCATCAAAAATACCGAAGGCATTGAAACGGTTGCCATGACCAGTAATGGGTATAAGCTTGGTAAGCACTTAGCTAACTGGCAAGCCGCTGGGCTGAATCAGCTTAATATCAGTATGGACAGCTTTGATGCCGCGACCTTCCATAAAATGACTGGCTTTGATATGTTGCCACAGCTCTTGGCTGATATGGATACTTTGCTTGCGACCACAGATATTAAGCTAAAGATAAACAGTATTTTAATGGCTGAGACTGCTTTTGAAAATTTGATGAATGCTATCGAATATATCAAAAACAGAGCGGTCACTTATCGCTTTATTGAATTTATGCAGACCAGTGATAATAGCGATTTATTTTTTGCGCAGCATGCACAGTCCGATATTATTACCAATTACTTATTAAAAAATGGCTGGCAAACTCATATACGTGGTAGCAACGATGGACCAGCGATAGAATACAGCCATCCAGATTATCAAGGGCGTATTGGCATGATTGCCCCTTATGCTGCTCATTTTTGTGATAGCTGCAATCGCTTACGGGTTAGCAGTCAAGGCAAAGTACATTTATGCCTATTTGACCAAGGTAATTACGATATTCGTCAGTATCTAGAGCAAGATGATGTGGCAGGACTTGTTAATATCCTCCATAGCTTTATGCCAATCAAACCTGAACATCATCATCTTCACGAATCAAACAGCGGCATGATGAATAATTTGTCGATGATTGGTGGATAAAATCAATAATTTACCAATAATAAAAACTTCTATTTCCATAACAAGCGTATTTATTAAGGATTATTCATGAGTAAGCTGCAAGCACCCTTTACCCCGCTTAATATCGCCATCTTAACGGTTTCTGATAGTCGTACTCTTGCAGAAGATACCTCAGGGCAGTATTTGGTTGACCAACTGACCACAGCAGGTCATCAGCTGGCTGATCGTCAGCTGATTATTGATGATATTTATAAAATCAGAGCCGTCATCAGCGGTTGGATTGCCGACCCAGATGTGCACGCTATTATCACCACTGGCGGTACTGGCTTTTATATTAGAGACAGCATGCCAGAGGCGGTTGGCGTATTGTTTGATAAATCGGTCGATGGTTTTGGTGAGATGTTCCGCTTAATCTCAAAAGACGATATCGGCATGTCTACCATCCAATCTCGCGCTGTGGCTGGCATGGCAAATGGCACGGGCATTTTTTGCTTACCCGGCTCATCAGGCGCTTGCCGCACTGCGTGGGAAGGTATCTTACAAGAGCAGCTCGACAGCCGCACGCGTCCTTGTAACTTTGTGCCGCACTTTATGCGCACCAATCCAGGTCATGATTGATTCATGCTTGAGGTGGCGGATAGCTTAATCCAAACAGATGAATACAATCATTTAGCAGGTATCGTTATCTTGGCAGGTGGCGCCTCCAAACGTATGGGAACGCCAAAAGCTGAGCTTATCTTGCCAACAGGTGAGCGTTTGCTTGATTATCATGTTAGGCAGGCGCTTGAATTAAGTGCCGCGATGATGAGCAATCTACCTATCATGATTGCGGATAATGGGCTTAACTTTACAGTCAATCACGATTTGATCGAAAAAAACCCGCAGTCGCCAATTTTTCATATTGCTGACTATCTTTCGGTTAATAATATTTCGGTTAACAATATCTCTAGCAATGAACTTTCTAGTAGTCATAATAAACCGATTGAAACCGGCGGCGCGTTGGTAGCGATTGAAGCAGCACTGCAGTCATTGAAGATATTAGCAAATGCGCCTGAACTAACCGAAATGCCAGACATACAATCCTCTTGGCTGCTGGTTATTAGCTGTGATAGCTTGATTCCTGTCACCGATTTATGGCAAAAACTGCAACCTTATATGACGAAAAATCCTGACAAAACTGTTATTTGCCTGACCGATGACAGTCATTTATATCCATTGTTAGGTCTATACCGCTTGGATATGGAGCCTGATTTGAAGCATTATATTGACGATGAGCAGCGGCAAGTGATGAAGTTTATTAAACCGCTTGTGCAGCCCGTCCCTTTCGCAAGAGATTGGCAGTATTTGACCAATTTTAATACGCCTAAAGATTTTGAGCATGCCTGTTTAGCTTTAAACGACTTATAAAAAGGTTTATTGAGAGAAGCTGACCATCTGATAAAAACGGACCATTTAAGAGAAATGAAAAATGAATAGCGACCAAGTAAACAACAATAAAAAAAACAATCAATCTGGCTTATCCCATTTAGATAGCGACGGTGATATCACCATGGTTGATGTGAGTGGCAAAACGGCTAGCACCAGAGAAGCACATGCAAGCGGACAAGTGGTTTTTCCTGCAGACATTTATACGCAAATCAAAGCCGCTGACGGTATGACCAAAAAAGGCAGCATCACTCAGACTGCTCATATCGCTGGCATTATGGCTGCCAAACGCACCCATGACCTGATTCCACTTTGCCATCCTCTGCCCTTAGATAAAATCAGCTTAAGCTTTGAATATAACGATGCCCAAAACAGTATCACTGTGACCGCTACCGTCAAAGTCACCCATAAAACTGGGGTAGAAATGGAAGCATTAACCGCTGTCAGTGTCGCTTGCTTGACCATTTATGACATGACCAAAGCCATCTCGCATGACATTGTGATTGATAATATCCATCTCATGAAAAAAACCGGCGGTAAATCCAACTATCAACATGCCTGAAAGTAATTTGAAAACTATAAAGTTAAGCAGTTCATAAATAAGGGAGATTGCTATGAGCACTTTAATAGAAAGCAATACAAATTCTAAGTTAGACACCACGATGAATATCAATATTTTATACTTTGCCAGCTTAGCTGATGAAGCCGATTGTCACGAAGAAAAAATCACTGTACCTCAGTCGACTTCATTGACCGAACTGTACGAACAACTACGCCAAAAACATCGCTTCAGTCGTCCGCAGTCGGAGCTACGCGTGGCAGTCAATGATTACTTTGCTAAGTGGACAGATGAGATTTATGAGGGTGATAGTGTGGTTTTTATCACCCCAGTGGCTGGTGGTTAAAACCATTTAACTATCATCTGTATCACTAAGAATCTTAAAAACAATAAGAGAAAATGGTTATGACAGACAATGTACACGGTCAATCGATGAGCATTAAACGTACCATTGATGAGGCGTACCTCATCGCTGAACGTGATGGTTTTGCGCTATTAGATACCGATATTGATGAAAGTCGGCTTAAAAGCACATTTGATGATGACAGCTGCGGCGCGTTTGTCTGCTTTGAAGGACGGGTACGCAATCATAATAATGCCAGTAGCGTCAATCGTTTGACCTATTATGGTTATGAAGACCTCGCCATCAATCAAGGTCGCGCTATTATCGAAGAAGCCAAAAAGCGCTTTGAGATTACCCATGCCATTGCCATTCATCGTATCGGTGCATTAGAAATTGGTGATGTCGCTATTTGGGTTGGCGTGGTTTCCGCCCATCGCTATCCTGCCTTTGATGCTTGTCGCTGGATATTAGATACGATTAAAGCCGACATTCCAGTTTGGAAGCAAGAATATTACCAAGACGATTCCTCTAAATGGCTTAGTAATAATGGGTAATAATGGCTACTCAAAGCGATAGCTAACCTTTAGCAATAACAGTGAGCGACACTGGAGAGCAATAATAAGAAGGTTTTATAATAATGATTAAAATGATAACCATATCATCAGCTTGCTTAGTGTTAACGCTAACCGCTTGTAGCAAAGAGCAAACCGCTGAGCTTGTTCAATCGGACGCCAACAATGCCACTGAGCAAAGTCAAACACTGCGCATCGCAGCGGCTGCCAACTTATCAGATGTATTGCCTGAGATTATTGCTGCTTATCAAGCGGATAAAACCCCGCCTGCACAAGCGATTGACGTGACTTATGCCTCTTCAGGTAAGTTATATGCGCAGATTACCTCTGGCGCACCTTACGATATATTTTTATCCGCCAATCAAGAATTTCCTGCCAAGCTTGCCAAAGAAAAACTAGATAACGCAAAATCTGCTGACGAAGCAACCCACGAGCCCTTTACTTATACCCAAGGTCAGCTGGCACTTTATAGTGTTAACAAGTCCCTTAAAGGACTCAACCCTACTACCTTAAATGCATTATTGATGTCTGAATCTGATAGCAAAATCACCATTGCCAATCCAGAACTCGCCCCTTATGGCAAGTCGGCACAAGCCTATCTACAAACACAAAAAATCTTTGACACGCTCACTGAGCAAAGTCGCATTATTCAAGCTGAGAATATCGGGCAAGCGTTTCAATATGCGCACACTGGTAATGTCGATTATGGCTTTGTCGCTCAATCACAACTGACAGCGATTAAAGCCACGCCTGAGCAGTTCTATACGTTAGCGCCAGACGCTTATCCTCCTATTTTGCAAGACGGGTTGGTGATTAGTGAGACTACTGCCGCGACAGATTTTTCAAAATATCTGCGCTCGCCTGCTGGACAACAGTATTTTTCTGACGCAGGATATCTCGCTATAGATTAAAAAAATTTTGATAAAAACGTGCTCTAGCGGTTCTCATCGGAGCGTTTGATACTGTCTGGACTGGCATCATAAATAGCCTCTAATTCTTCTGTTGTCAGATAGCGCTCAACGATAGGAAACAATTCTCGTTCTTCAAAACGAATATGATCGTATAGCAAGGTGGCGAGTTCTTTGACTTGTCCAACGGTGACGTGATTGCTTTGAGAGTGCGGCAAATCTTGAGCCTCTGCCATGAGTGCATGCAGGGACTTGTGCTGCGCATCAAGTGTATTTAGTATCGATGCCACCTCAGGTTTGGAGCTGCTATGAGGCTGTAAGGCATGAGCCATTAGATTGTCTTCAATCTGAAAATGCTGTTGCATCTCGTTAATATAAGACGTGATATTTAGCCAATGCTCGGCAATTGCGTTAGGTTCATCAGCACACTCTTTAGCATGGCGAGATAGATTTAGACCTAGATGATGTTGACGAGATAATGGTTGTAATTGTGCGGCGCGTTTCATGATTAAGTACCTCAGTTAATCGACATAAAGCCCTATGTAAGTGGCATTTAAGGATGTTTATCTATGCTTAACTATATACTCATACTACACTTGTTAGGCGCTACTGTCTGGACAGGTGGTCATCTGATTTTGACCTTGGTGGTCTTACCAAAAGCGCTATCATCCCGAAATATTGATGGTCTGATGCAATTTGAGCAGCTGTTTGAGAGGGTTGGAATGCCAGCTTTGGTGCTGCAAATAATCACTGGACTTTGGATGGCCTACCAGCTATTACCCAACATTGCTGCATGGTTTAAACTTGATAATGATTTTAGTATTCTTATTAGTCTCAAATTACTATTATTGCTAATGACTGTTTTGGTTGCCCTGCACGCTCGTTTTTATCGAATACCTAGACTGTCTGTTCAGACCCTGAAAGGGTTTTCAATCAATATCATATTGGTCACTTTGTTTTCTGTCGCCTTTGTTGTCGTTGGCACGCTCTTTCGCACAGGTTTAAATTAGGACGTGTCATCGTGTAGGTTATTAGGGTCTGTTGAACATTCGACCACGGCACTGACAGTGACTATTTTTTAGTCGATTTTAGATTAAAAATATCTAGTTTAGTCGTTCTAAGCGGATGTTTTTAATGACGAAGCGGCAAAAAAGAGTCCTGTCTCTTTGAGCTGATGTTAAAATCGCTTCATACTGTGTTGCAAGTCTAGCTAAGGCACGAGCATTATCTTCAATTTGCGCCTTGTCTGAAACGATTTGATCAATCAGCAGTGCCTATTTCTGAATGTTCAACAGACCCTAATATGTCCTAATATCTTATTGAATTCAACCACCTTAACATCTTCTTAACAGCGTACTTGTTACTGTAAGGCATTACACTCCTTACCATCCTGTTGAGAAGTACTTGTATGTCAATATCTCAAGCCGCCAAAATAGATGCGCCCAAAGCCAATATAAAAAGCCGCTCCTTAAGCAAGCTCTATAATCGCGAGATTAATCTCAATCATCTGATCATAGTTGTTGCTCTGTACTTAGTAGCGACGGCGAATATTGGCTTTTTTGAGCAGGTACTCAGCGTTTATCCATTGAGCACAAACACGGGCTTTATTTTTTCCATCACAGGCTTATTGTTTGGGCTGACATGGTTGGTGTTGTCACTGCTGTGTTATCGCTCAACGGCAAAAGTAGTGCTCATCATAATGGTGCTGATTGCAGCCATCTGTGGTTACTTTACCGACGCCTACGGGACGATATTTAATCGTGATATGCTCATTAACGGCTTACAAACCGATCAAGCAGAAGCCATGGGATTAATGGCACCCAGTCTATTTATTCGCCTGTTTTTACTAGGTATAGTGCCTGCTTTTATGATTGGTAACATTCGTCTAAAGCGATTATCTTGGCAACAAGCAACCCTTCAAAAATCAGTCACCCTATTATCATCTATCGTATTGATAGCGGTGTGTCTGGTGCCATTTGGTGACCAATACGCCAGCTTTTTTCGTCAGCACAAAATAGTCCGTAGTTATGTCAATCCTATTACCCCTGTTTATTCTGTCATCAAACTGGGTACTGATTATATCGCTGAGCGCCGTCGTCCCGATACGCTAATCCCCCATGCCACAGATGCAAAACGCAGCATTTCTTTTAACACTAGCAACAGCGCTGTAAAACCTAAGTTGATGGTATTTGTAGTAGGAGAAACCGTCCGCGCTGACCATATTGGCTTAAACGGTTATGAGCGCAACACCACGCCTTTGCTTTCAAAACAATCAGACATCTATAGTTTTAAAGACGCCTCGTCATGCGGCACATCCACCGCCTATTCAGTACCCTGCATGTTTAGCTACGCCAATAGAAAAACTTATGATCCTGATAGCGCCAACTATAATGAAAACGTGCTTGATACGCTACATAAACAAGGCGTCAATGTCATTTGGCGAGACAATAACTCTAGCGCCAAAGGGGTGGCTGACCGCGTAACTTTTGAGGATTATAAAACAGCCGCGCTCAATCCAGATTGTGATATTGAGTGTCGAGACATAGGCATGCTTAATGATTTTGATAAACTGGTTAAGTCAGGCAGCTCACAGAAAGAGACACCTAAAGACACACTTATTTTGCTGCATCAAATGGGCAATCATGGACCCGCCTATTTTAAGCGTTACCCTAAAAATTTTGCAGAATATCAGCCCGTCTGTATGACCAATGAGCTATCAAAATGCGACAACCAGTCGGTTATCAATGGTTATGACAATGCCATTCGTTATACAGATTATTTTTTAAATAGCGTGATCGACACCTTAAAACCCTATGAGCAAGATTATGAGGTGGTGATGGTATATATTAGTGATCATGGAGAAAGTTTGGGCGAAAACAATATTTACTTGCATGGCCTGCCATACGCTATTGCGCCAAATGCACAAAAGCACGTGCCAGTGATTATTTGGTCACCGACTGGGAACGGCATTGATAGCAGCACTATTGCTAAAAGCAGCCTTGCTAACATGATTGATCAGCCCGTATCACATGATTTTATTACGCCAACCTTGCTTCAGTTTTTTGGTATCACCACTGACGAAACCAAAGCAGCACCCACCTTTTTTAAAGTGGCTAATTGAATTCTTTATCATCGCTCCGCCTTTTTAGGTAATAATACCCATGTACAAGATACTCATCATTGAAGACAATCCAGATATCGTCGCCAATATTTATGCTTTTTTTGAGCCGAAAGGCTTTGAGCTAGACAATGCTCATAATGGCATTAGTGGTTTAACGCTCGCATCGAATAATCGATACGACGTCATCTTGTTAGATGTCATGCTGCCGGGTATGGACGGCACTAAACTGTGCAAAAAGCTCAGGGAAGAGCTGCATGACAAAACGCCAGTATTGATGCTGACCGCTCGCGATACGATTTTAGATAAAGTGGCAGGATTCGATAGTGGCGCTGACGATTATCTGGTTAAGCCTTTCTCATTGGTGGAATTAGAATCTCGTATTAAGGCTCTCATACGCCGACATAAAGATGATCATTTTGAGCATGGTTTAACTGTTGGCACATTGTCTTTAAACCATAGTGAGCATACGATTACACGTGAAGGTAAGTCGCTAAAACTCACACCCACAGGCTTCAAAATACTACATACCTTGATGAGTGCGGCGCCGCGCGTGGTTAGCAAAACCGAGCTGGAAGAAAAGGTATGGGGCGAAGACATACCAAGCAGTGATGCACTGCGCACTCACATGCATGGGGTCCGTGCGCAGGTAGATAAGCCGTTCGATAAAATCATGATAGTCACGTTGCCCGGTGTCGGTTACCAGATTATCGATCCAGATAAAGCCTAAAAAACCATCGTCTGATGTCCTTATTTGACTCTCAACGTCTTTCATATCGTCTTTCACAACGAAGTAAATATCATGTTTAATATCGACTCCATCGCCAATAAGTTTCGACTCTCCTACTTGTTATTTGCCCTATTACTGTGTGCCACTTTCGTCAGTATCTTCATGTATGCCGAAGTCAGAATGGAGCAACAGCTGGTCAAAGCTCGCTTATTGCAACAGTTAGAGCTTAGCCAAGAAAAAGAAGGCGATCAGCCTATTTATACCGCTGAACCGGGTATTAAGATTTATCGCTTCGATAACGCACCGAGCAATCTGCAACAACTGGCCACCCAAACCGTACAAGAGATGCCCGTCACTGTCACCACTAAAAAGGGTCAATCGACGACAGAGTTACATTTTTTTAATTATAAAAAAGACAAAGAAAACTACATTTTAACTTACTTAGAAAATACTGAAATGGTGATGGGGAATTACCCTGTTTTGGCCATATTCGAGCATTTAGAAGACATATTTGCCAACGCCCTAAAAGTAGCAGTCATTTTGAGCTTATTGATTGCAGCGATATTTTCATCGCTGTCCTCCAAGCAAATCATTAAACCTTTATTAGACTTAAAGCAAGCCGTAGAAACAGATCATCACAACTTGACGGAATTGACGCATCTGCCCTCCGAGGTTGGCGTGTTAGCACGCGCAATCGATGAAAAAAACCACAAACTTGAGCAGTACCTCAAACGCGAGCAGCTATTTACTGGTGATGTCAGTCACGAGCTGCGCACGCCTTTGACGATTATCATGGGGGCATCAGAAGTATTGTCCTCACAACTAGAAAACGACCCTCACTTGAGCGCATTTGCCACTCGTATCAGTACGACCGCCAAAGAAACCTCGGAGATTATCAGCGCCTTATTATTGCTGTCTCGTGCTCCTGAAAAACTGGATGCACCGCCAACGTCTATCAATGACATCGCGTTAAATGAAGTACAGCGCTTAAATTACTTGCTTCGCCATAAGTCAGTTACTTGTAAAATAGTCGCAGAACAGCTGTATGTCGCACACGTACGACCTGAACTGCTAAAAATGGCACTGGGTAATTTGATAAAAAATGCGTTTCAGTACACCGATGAGGGTGAGGTCATCATCACTATCGATGCTGAAAAAACCACCGTCACTGATACTGGTCTAGGTATTCCTGAGGTGATGATGCCGCTGCTATATGAGAGATTTGAGCGTCTAGAGCAGCAGTATAAAGACATCTCATTGGATACAGAATCGTCATCGGCAGCTGACGCCCATTATTCAGTAGAAGGCACAGGCTTGGGGCTCAGTATTGTACAGCGTATCATGACACATATGGGCTGGCAGCTTACCCATCAAGTCAATCCGTTAGGTGGCAGCACCTTTATCATCAATTATCATTAGAGAAGATCTCTATTTTAAAAAAGCTTAACGTTTTCTTAATGCCTGCCCGCTTATACTTAATATCTGCTGATTTATTTCGTCCATTTATTTTTTCCACGATTAAATGATTAACATTTATCGCATACCTTGATATTAATAGACTGTGAAGCATTTGACATGAATAAAGCAAATCCTATTAATCTTGAAGACCAGTCTGCCAGTCGTGGGGTTTTAAGCCCAATAACAGGCAAAAACAACTGCTACCTCATAGCTATGCTAGTGACGCCAAGGGTAAAACAGGATTTTACCGTATTATAAAAGCCGCTGGTTACTCTCTGGATGGCTTCAAAGCAGCTTACAAATTTGAGGCGGCTTTTCGACAAGTATTTTGGCTCAATCTCATATTATTCATGGCGATTATATTGTGCCCTTTCACTGTCAGCGTCAAAATGCTGCTGGTCGTCGCTTCTTTCTTATCGTT
Organism: Psychrobacter sp. UBA6739; assembly: GCF_002453835.1. Taxonomy (NCBI): domain Bacteria; kingdom Pseudomonadati; phylum Pseudomonadota; class Gammaproteobacteria; order Moraxellales; family Moraxellaceae; genus Psychrobacter; species Psychrobacter sp. UBA6739. The sequence continues at coordinate 39,638 of NZ_DKHR01000006.1, read as the reverse complement.
AATTGTCGAACTCATTAATACTGGAATCGAAGCCAGTGTCGATCACACATCGACCGCCAAGCATCCACTGGCAAAGATAGCCAAAGATGTCGGCTCTGCGGCGCAATTTTTGGCATTACTGCTGTTATTTATCTTGTGGATGATGGCATTATTGAGTGTTGTATTTTGAAAACATATTCAGCCAATGGAGTCTGGCTTAAACTCCTATGCTTGACCATCATAGCGACACTGCTGTTTGAGCACAGCCAATTAGACATTCATATTAGTGAGCTTTTTTACACTAATGGACACTGGCTACTAGAAAAAGGCACACAACCTTTTGCCTTTATTTTTTATGACTTGCCTAAATTGCTACTCATCTTGCTTAGCATTTATCTCATAGCCGTTCTAATTCTGAGACATAAACAGGATTCAGACATCAATCTGGTAATAAAAAATGCTAAGTACGATAAACTGCTCACGCCGTTATCCACGCGTGAAATAGGTTATCTACTGCTTGTTTTAATTGCCGTTCCCAGTATGATTGCGCTACTCAAAGGTGTCACTCATGTCAGTTGCCCCAATCATTTAATACTGTTTGGTGGCAACCTGCCTTATCTAAATATTTGGCAAAATATAGTCGCTAACACGCCTGCCAAGTGCTTCCCAGCGGCTCATGCCAGTGCCGGATTTTCTCTATATGGCTTGGCATTTTTACCCACTCTACATCAGTATCGCTATAGAATATTTGAAATAGTCACGGTTGTAGGATGGACGATGGGACTGTATAAGATGCTGTTTGGTGATCACTTTTTTAGTCATACATTAGTATCGATGCTTCTGTCATTGACCATAACCTGCGCACTTGCAACGCTATTTTTTAAATATCCAGTAGCGAATAAAGCCAACAGTATCAATGCTAATGGCAAAAAACCTGATGCGGCAAGCTTTCAAAAATCGTCGAAAACCCAATCTTAACTGTTGAATAATAGCCAAATTAAGAATGATAGTCTTATAAAAATAAAGCTACTCAGTATTTGATAAATAATGTATAAATAGTTATTGCTGACTGACTTAACATTGAGTAACAGCATGGATTGCGCTCATCGACGACGTTCTTTATTTATCAATAGCCCGCAAAGAAATGTAGCTATGAGCATCCTATCTTTTATTCTAAAAAAATCACATATCTACCCTTTACTGACATTGACACTGCCATTATTAATAATAAGCGCTGCACATAGCAGCCATGCCGCCAGTTATACCATCAATCCTGCTGGCACCCATGTGCGCTTTGCCATTGAACGCTTCCAATCCCCTGCCACTGCGGGCGGCTTTTATAATGTCCAAGGTCAACTGCAATATGACTCAAGTCTAAAAACTGGCAATATCTCCTTAGTCATTCCGATCAGCTCTCTAAATACGGGGAATAAAGCATTTAACCAGACTTTGATAGGCCCTAGCTTCTTTGATATGCAGCGCTTTCCATTGGCACGTTTTGATTCTAACAAATGGTATTTTAGCCAAGACAAATCACGCCCAATGGTCACAAAAGTAGACGGTCATCTAACGCTGCATGGTGAAACCCACCCTATTAGCTTAACAGCGACTAAGTTTGACTGTTATCTACACCCTACGCTCAAAAAAGATATTTGTGGTGGGGATTTTACGGCGATGATTGATCGCACCAAATGGAATATCGATAAATATGCGTGGTTTGGCGTCACTAAAAACCTTCATTTAAACATTCAGGTCGAGGCAACCAAACAGTAGCAGTCCTTATCAGCGTTAATTTTATGACATTAATTTTTATAGCACTGCTTTTTTAGAGCCTATCCTCATTTTAAAAATGGGCTAAAAATAGCTAAACGTGCTGAGGCGGTACGGAATACGTGCCAACTACGTGAGCCACCATATCACGAGAGCCTTCAGAATAAAGCGCAACCTCGCCAACGATTAGCGTGCGACCTACTTTTATCAACGTACACTCAGCGATAATACGTGCTTCTGCTGAGGGTTTGCGCAGGAAGTTAATGGTCAAACTCGTCGTCACCGTTAATGGCACAATACCTATTTTACCAAGTATCGCCACATAGAGAGCCACATCAGCGATGCTCATCAATACTGGTCCAGAGACCGTACCACCGGGACGCAATTCATTGATACCAATATCGTGTGATAAGGTTGAGCGATTGTCACCGACTGCCTCGATGACACATTTGGTTTGTGGAAATTCCAACGCCATAAAGGTGACAACTTCTTCTTTGGTTGCAGACATATCCCTTCCTTGGATTTTATTATCTTTAATCAATGCACCACTGGCGTACCTTCTGTACTAAATGCAAAGCCTTTATTGCTAAAATTACCGATCATCACCGCCTCAATGACGGGCTTGACCGTCTCGTCTATCCCTTCGACTTCGATGATAAAGTTGGCGCCCGATCCGCCTTTATCCTCTTCTTTTTCGACGATATAATTGAGCGTGGCCATTGCTGGAAGCTCAATCGGTTTGTTTAAATAGGATTTTATAAAGGTTCCATCAGTGCCATAGTAGTCAATTTTATTGATATACAGTGATTTTTTTAGCGTGGTATTGCGTACACTCAAAGTCGCTGATAGCAAGACTTTACGATTGTCTCTATCGGTATAAATGTCAGAATAAATGGGCACATAAAAGGTTTGTTTATAGGCAAACTGGCTACGATCAACCGCTGTTGTCATCTCCAGCTCTTGAATGGGGTCTTGATGTTTTTCTGAATATAACACGTTCGGGTCTTGCGGCGTCTGATCACAGCCTGACAACAATGCCATCGTCGCAAGCAACAAGATGGATATAGTGCGCTTACTCATAAGTTTCCCCTTTGCCTTTTCATGTCACGGCTGTTGCAAATGTTTATTTGATTTTTACACCGACACTACGCAGAAACTCGTTGATATGCTTGTTAGCACCGTAGATGACCAATACGTCTTTATCTTGCAATACTTGCTCAGGCGCAGCCAAACCTTTAATACTAGGCTTACTTTGCGTACGACCAAAGCTGTCTTCATAATACTCATAGCGCAGGGTACTAAGCAATCGAATATTAAACTTTTGCTCCAATTGCAAGTCATCAACGGTCTGACCAATCAACGACTTGGGAATGCTAATCTCTACCATACTGAAATGATCACTCAGCTCAAACGAGTCGACGAAATAACGTAGTGACAGCCGTTTAGCCCAGCGATTGGCCGCCTCTTTTTCAGGGTGAATAAGGTCGTCCACACCGATAGCTTGCAACACTTTTTCGTGCAGTGGATTAATACTACGGCTGATCAAACGTTTTGCTTTTAGGGTTTTAAATAATGCAGTCGCCATGACGTTTGCGCCTTGGTCTTCACCGATTGCGACAATAACGATATCGGTGTCGACAATCGGTAAACCATTGACGGTATATTCATCCGTGGCATCCATACAGATGGTATGAGAGATGACTTCCTTATACGCCTCAACCTTTTGCATGCTGCTGTCAATGGCAATCACTTCGTGCCCCTGACGGGTCAACGCCATGCCTAGCGATGAGCCAAAGTTCCCTAACCCTACGATGATATATTTCATAACCTTATTAACCTTTTTCAGTATTTTTTAATGATGAAATGGCTTATTTACGACCATTTAATTGATCGTGATTTCTTCAGTTGGATAGCGATAATTGCGCTGGCGTCTATTTTTAAGTAGGGCAATAAAGATGGTCAACATGCTGACGCGCCCAACAAACATAATGACAGATACCACCATTTTGCTAAAATCTGATAACTCTGTCGTCAAATTCAGACTTAATCCCACCGTGCTGTAAGCTGAAAAACACTCAAAAACCACCTTGATTAAATCAAGCTCTGGTTGATCATAGCTGATGAGCGTCACCCCCATACCGATGACCAATAAAGACAGCCACATAATAGAAAATGCACGGCGAATTGAGATGTCAGCAATCTGCCGCTTAAAGACCTCAACATTGGTCTGACCACGTGCCAAACTCAAAGTATTTAACAGTGCAATCGCAAACGTACTGGTTTTGATACCACCGCCCGTCGAGTTTGGCGAGGCACCAATCCACATCAAAAATATCGTCAACATAATCGTGGGAAACGCGAGTTCACCCATGTTGATGGTATTAAATCCTGCGGTTCGCGGCGTGGCAGCAGTAAACAGCCCTGTGACAAGCTTACCGAAAAAACTGCGATGGTCTGCCAGCACATTATTATATTCAAATATCATCACACCGATGAGACCTACCAGCAATAAAGCGCCCGTCGTAATCAAGGTTATGCGGCTATTAATATTGAGCAACCATGGTCGATAAATATAACGCTGATCATGGCGATATATCAGGCGCTCGGCACGATCACGCAAATAACGCAGCACATTGACCACAATGACAAAACCCATGCCGCCAAAGATAAAGGTCGTGGCGATAATCAGTTGTAATGGGTAATTAAAACGTAGCGCGTCATCATACATGCCAGCGCTAAATGTAGAAAATCCAGCATTACAGAACGCAGAAATCGCATGGAAAACAGAGAAGAATAACTGCTCAGACCAATCCATATCTGGTATGTCATAAATGCTAATATAAATGAGTGCCGAAGCCACTGCCTCAACGGCAAATGTCACATATAAGATGGATTTGAGGGTCGATACCACATCACCCATGCCGCGCATGTAAGACATCTCACTGATGCTCGCCTGCGTCTCATAACTGACCCCGCCCTTAAAGAAATAACTAAAATACGTCACAAAAGTCAAAATACCCAAGCCGCCGATCTGTATCAGCCCCATGATAATGACTTGCCCAAAAGTTGTGAAATAAGTCGCCGTATCTACCACGATGAGACCAGTCACACAGACGGCACTGGTCGCGGTAAAGAGCGCATCAATGAAAGACAGCGGCTGCGTCGTTGCATTGGGCATCATCAGTAGCAATGCACCGACCAATACCAATGACAGGAAGCTTAAGATAAAAAACTGTGCAGGGTTTAGAAAGGTACGATTAAGATTAAAATCATGGTCAGATATTTCACGAATAAAGGTCACAAAGACGGCAATTTTGATGGCAACGAAGCCATCAACAGCGACCGACATCCCAGAGCGCACCAAATCAGTGAAATGCGCTACCAGTAAAATGACAATCGCGATACTGGTCAGTAAGTCAAAGACCGCGACTTTATTTAGAGTCAGCGGCTTTTTGCTATAGAAGTAACGCCCTGCCGTTACAACAAAGCCTAAAAAAATAATCGCCAGATAAAAAATATGGAAAACCTGTTGTAACCACATCGGCAGCGTGAAACCACTGTCTAATAAAGCAATGGCTACGCCGATAATACTAATGACAATAGTGACATTATTTAACAATCGATAACGCTTGGCTGCATGCATCGCCCTAATCCATGATAGGAATAACCACGATATTTATACTCCTTTTTTGTGTTACTCACAAAAACTGATTTCAGATAATCGTAACCAATTATGATGCTCTGTTGAACACTCATACCTAGCCATGCTGATTGCTAAAATGGCTGTAAATAAATTATAGATTGGCAGTAACGGTAATATTTACGTTCTAACGAGGTTTTGTGAGGTTGGATTAGATAAAAAATGATCACTGTGAGGGTTGCATAGTGGCATTTCTACATAGTGACATTTTTCCATGGCTACACTTTTGGATAGTTGCAGTGCAAACATATGCTCTAGTAGGGTCATTAGTCTATAGGTTAGCGTATTTATGAGCGCTATATTCTGACGGTCATCTTTACGTAGTTTCTGTCGGTGTGGTCGCCATTCTCACCCCGCCCCATGTCACCAAACCAACGCCCAGTGCGATCAATGAAGCACCCAAAAACAGCCCTTCTGGCGGCATCTCACCCTGCAAAAAAATAGCCACTGGCACACCGACAACTGCGCCGACCGAGCCTAATAAACTTAATAAAACAGGACCGCCGGTTTTTTGTAGTAAAAACAACAATAAGAATTGACCTGCAAATACGGCGGCTTGTATGCCAATCAAACCTAGCTGCACCCAGTCTAGTGGCATATTAACTGAAAAATTAGGCAATACACTAAATGACAGCAGCAACAGCGACGCCGCGATTAGCATACCTGGCGCGAGTGCGCTAGGTGATGCCTTATCAGGCCAGCGTAGGGTACGATATATATTACCAATAGCCAGTAATACTGGCCCGCAAAGCGCGATCAAAATCCAAAAAGTACTGGCGTCTGGCGTCGAAAACTTACGCGCTGCCAATACTCCTGCACCAAGAAGCGCCGCGGCCACACCCAAAGCGCGGACGATATTAAACTGCTCCATCCGCAGTGCCAATACACCAAGATAAGTCAGCAATGGTGGAAGCGAGATAATGAGCGCAACGAAACCTGCACCCACATGTGGGATAGCCGAAAACAGTAGTAAATTAGAACCCGCAACACTGATGAGCGCCGCCACAAAATAGTATTCAAAACTACGCGCATTTAAGGGAGGTAATTCGTGGCGTATTAATGCAACGATCAATAAAATAGCAGCAGCGCCCGTGATGGACCAAAAGAGAAATGCCAGTGGTGTAACACCTATCTCACCAGCATATTTTGCCAAATTGGTAGAAATACCAATCAGACCTCCTCCGCCTAACAAGCAAGCAAAAGGGATGAACCATGTGCTGGTGTTGCGAGAAGCTTGCTGTTCTAAAGACTCACTCATCAACTATCCCATTGGATGGTAACGCTGATGACGATAGCTCATCAGACAAACCTAAACCTAAACCTTGTACTGCCTTATGTGCTGCGTCGATAGCACCAGCAATATAACCAGGAAACGCGTCTGACCATTCACTAGCGCTGCCCGTTAGGCATTCTTGCCATACCCCTGTATTCGGCTTAGCGTTCGGTGCGACAGCATGTTGACCTGAGCCACTGGCATCAGCAGGCGTCGCGGTCAATGAATCTTGCGCCCAGTCTTTCAGATACTCAGCCGTTGGCGTCTCTGCCTGTGCACCAAATAAACGTACCAACTGCGCGCGGCAATGGGCTTTTAGCTCCATCTCTGAGACGCTTTGGCGTATGTGAGCAGGAACGCCAAAGAAGCCAAATAATGCACCATTGCCCTCTACCAAGGACGCATCATGAATCTCAGTAAGTGGCCCTACTGCACTTCGCGCTGAACCCGATAGTCCTTGATTGCGCCAAAATGGCGACTCATAAACCGCCACATATTTGGCATGTGGCGCCATCCATGTCGCGGTCTCTTGCAACTCTGCCACCAAATCCTGCGGTAAAGTCGGTTCAAACTTGATGTTACTCGCCGCCAAACGAGGCGGTAGCGCAAGGAGCACATGCTGCGCGTGATAAGTAGTTATTTGATCAGCTGTCATCTGTTCAGCGCTGCTCTCGCTCTCTATGCTGATACAGCGCTCAGTCTTGATCACACGCTTTACGATTTGCCCCGTGATAATGCGCGTAGGATTTAAACGCGCATACAGAGCGTCAGTCAAGGATGCCATACCACCGACGAGGCGCATAGACGGTGGCGAGCTTTGATAGCCTTGGGTACGAACAGGCAGCTCATTGGCGGCACGTTCCACCATCATGTCGCCATCCTCGAACTGCGCAAAACGTGGTAAATTCAACGTTTCAATAAGACTGCTCAACTGCGGCTGATAATCCGGCCAAAACCACGATGGCCCTAAGTCGAAGCCATCGTTTGATTTTTTATTCTCGACACTGTGACTACTAGCATGCTGATCTACTGATGATTTCGCAACAGCGATGCGCCCACCCAATCTATCACGCGCCTCAAGCAATATATAATCAATACCTCGTTGCTCTAATAAAAATGCTGCATATAAGCCACTCAAGCCACCACCGATAATTGCAATAGGTAGGTTTTGCATAACAAATCATTCCTGCTTAGTTGAAGCTATTCAGTATTGAGATTATTCAGCCAACAACTTGGTAAGCAGCTCGTCTATCTCAACCTTAAACTCTTTATCTTCAATCTTATTAGCCGTAATTTTAGCATTCTGTAGATTTAGAATAGCCGCATCCTTTTCACCCATTTCGATCTGTAGAACCGCCATAGAAAAGGCAATCGATGACATGTGGTCTTTTGAATTGATCGCAGTCGCTTTGGCTAAGGCCTTATCATAAATAACTAAGGCTTCATCCAAATCTTCTGTAAAGTCAGCCAATGTTTCCCACTGTTCTGGATGGTCTTTATCGGTGTTTTCATTATCGTTACAAATGGCTTCTAATTCAGCGTAAAACCCATCAAATGCTGCTTGATTGCCTATACGATCAGCTTCCAATAACTCTTCAGCTAAGGTATAGATTGCTTTATAAATTTTGGTATTAATCATTGCTCATAACCTTTTATGAATTAGGATCTATGGTACTTGTTTTTCAGCCAAGAGTACTTGGCGAATATTACTTGGTAAACAGTGCTTAGCTGGGATTATAACGCAATTCCACTAGCCAAAATGACTGACACAAAAAAAGGATGCGATAGTCGATATCACACCCTTTTTATTCATCAAACTACTAATTATTTTTTATCTGCCTAAAAGCTCATTATCTTGGTGGTTTGATCGACCATTAACGCTCCGATATCAGCAGGATCAGCAGCACTCACGCCGTCAATCAGTGCCGACTGGTCAATACCCTTACCCGGTAGATAAAGTGCACAAACCTCAACCTTGGTATTGGTATTTTTCATAACCATTTGCATCAAACCCTGTGGGCTGATATTTTTAGGCGGTTGCGCTGTGGTCACACTTTTGGGTGCGTCACGGAGTGCCATATCACCGGCTGGACCGCAGAGCAATACTCGAGTATTGGCACCTTGCTGCGCTGATTGCATGGTCAGTACCATCGACATCAGCTGCACTTGAGCGTCCTCTGATGTCACATTAATCAACATCGATGGCGTCGGTTTCTTATTCTCTGGAATGACGTCACTCTTTTGTGACATGGCATTGGTCGCTGTACAGCTAACCATCAGTGAGGCGGCGCTTATAGCAAGTGCAGTAGCAACTATCCGTTTCATCATCTTCTCCATTTATCAACAATCATTAAAATCATCGTTATTAAATTATACACTAAAATATATTAATAAAAGGTATAATATTATTTATGATAAGAAAGTTATGATAAGAAATATAATCTGTGGCGTGTCCTCATTTTGAGAAGAAAAGAATACAGCACTGCGATCAACTCAGTTCGCGCCAGTGCAACCACAACTGCGTATCAAGCTCAAACTGATGATACTCAGGCTCCATATGGCAGCATAATTGATAAAATGCTTTGTTGTGCTCATGCTCTTTAAAATGCGCCAATTCATGCACGACAATCATGCGCAAAAACTCAGGCGGCGCTTCTTGAAACAAGCTCGCTACCGTGATGCTGTTATGCGATTTGAGCTTACTGCCCTGTATGCGAGACTGGGTAGTATGAATACCCAGCGCATGCTTGAGGACCGTTAATTTACTACTGTAACTGACATTCGATAACTGTCCCACTTTGCGCATATATTGGTTTTTTATCTCATTGATATACTGATAAAGCGCCTTATCACTTTTTATTTGGTGCTGAGTGGGATACTTTTTTTCTAGATATGCGCCTAATTTACCATCGCTAATCAGCAATGCCGCTTGGGTCTGAACTTGCTCAGAATAATGAGCGATGTACTTTAATGTGGTCACAAACTTATCCTTTGCTAATATTTCGAAACTGATAATCCGAAACGTATCTTTATATATTTTACCCTATATCTACTGATTTTATTTTTCATAAAACAAACCCCACAAGCTGCATTCAACTTATGGGGTTGTTTCTTACGATATTTTTACTTAAGTGTTTTTACTTAAATATTTAGGACGTGTTGATAAATCAATTAACGCTCTAGATGTAGATACTGCAAATGGCGCTCGTACTGATTTAAGATATCGACCAACACTTGCTCTTTGGAGTAACCAACCAAGTCATACTCTTGTGAGCCTTCACTTAAGAACACTTCCGCACGATAATAGTACTCTGCATTCTTAGTTGACGTGCTCAACGTAAAGTTAGGACGCTCAGCTTTGATCAAATTCACTTCATAAATAAAGTCGTCTTCATCGCCATGTCCAACCCGTAATTTTAGACCATCTATTTGACCGCTACTCTCATCCATGCCTTCATCTATATCTTGTCCGATATGTTCAGGGTTACGGATGTCCAAAGAGGTTTTTAGACCGCCTGCCGCAAATTCTTTTTCAACTTCTGTCATGGCAGGTCTAACCACATTTTGTAAAAAACGTTCAACTTGTGCATGTCTAGGGAAACTGACGATACGTTGCAAGCGTGCTTTCCAGCTCTTACCACTATCCAGCACATTAGCCGTACCAATCGTACTGGCCTTACGTTTATTGCCTTCTTCTTTTAACGACCTCCACATCGACACCATATAAAGTACAAGGATAAGCGAGAATGGCAAACCAGCAATCACAGATACTGACTGCAATGACGCAAAGCCACCAGCAAATAATAGTCCTAAAGTGATAAGACCCGTTGCCGCTGCCCAAAACAGACGCAACCAAACCGGAGCATCGGTGTCATTGGTCATGCCGCGTGAGCTCAAGTTCGCTAATACTAACGCGCCTGAATCCGCTGAGGTCACAAAGAAGACTAAACCAATAACCACACCAGCGAACGACAAAACGTCACTGTAAGGAAAATACTCGAACAAGGCAAACATACCCATGGCAGCATCATTGACAGCGATTTCACCAAGTTCAGTTGCACCATTAGCAACCAAGTCTATCGCTGAATTACCAAAGATAGAGAACCAGGCAAAAATGAAACCAAGCGGAATAAACATCACGCCAAAGACAAACTCACGCAAGGTACGACCACGGCTAATACGTGCGATAAATAGACCAACGAACGGTGCCCAAGCGACCCACCATGCCCAGAAAAATATCGTCCAGCCTGATTTCCAATCGGCACCAGCAGTACCGTCATAGGCATATACATCAAAAGTTTTAAAGAGAATAGTTTGGAAATATTGACCAATATTTTGGGTAAAGGTATTCAGCAAATACACTGTATTACCCATCACCAATATGGCGATTAATAGCAATATCGACGATAGCATATTAAATTCAGATAAGCGGCGTACGCCCTTTTCCACACCTGTCATCGCCGAAATAGCCGCAGCAGCAACCACCCCTAAGATAATCAGGCTCTGTACCATTTTGCTAGATTCAATACCGAAAACATGGGTCAAACCCGCATTGGCTTGCAATACGCCGATGCCTAAGCTGGTCGCAATACCCATCAAGGTACAAACAACACCAAAAGTATCAATACCATCGCCAAGCCAGCCCTTGATTAAACGCTCGCCAAAGATAGGCGTCAATGGTGAACGCAGCGCCAACGGCATGTTTTTACGATACGCAAAGTACGCCAATGCCATACCGATTAAGGCATAAATACCCCAACCATGTAGCCCCCAATGTAAAAAGGTTTGCGCAAGTGCTTCGCGCATCGCTTCTGCACTGGCAGGCTCCAGCCCCGTATGCGGCGTTAAATAATGCATCAATGGCTCAGAGGCACCAAAAAACAGTAAATCAATACCGATACCCGCAGAGAACAGCATCGCCGCCCATGCTAGGAAAGGAAACTGTGCTTTTTCGTGATCTTGCCCAAGCTTGATATCGCCGTATTTAGAAAAACCAACAAATAGTGCAAATATACTATAAGCGGCAACCACCAGCATGTAATACCAGCCAAAACTCTCTGATACCCATGCCATGCTTGAGCTTAACAATGTCTCACTATAATCTGGAAACGCAATCGTCCAGATAATTAATAAAATAGAAATAATAGCTGAACCTAAAAAAACCGTCTTGTTTAGAGTCAGGGGTTTCGTCGCATCTTTTGATGGCGAGCTGTACATAAAAGACCTCAATAGGTAAATTAAACAGGGTCTGATATTGATTTGTCCGTCATAACTTGATGACTGTATGACGCACAAAGCAGTACCAATAAATGAAAACTGCAATGTAAATAAAAAATTTAAATGACAATTAAAGGCAGCCACAACAGTATTAAAAATACTTAATACGTTAGCGCTGATGAAAAAGACCTTTGCGTGGAAAGGTCTTCTTATTGAAATTGCTTATATATTTCATTGCCTAATAGCTCATATAGCTCATATAGCTCTTTATACAGTAGAGCGGTAAGCGCGCATCGGCTCAGTTCTAAGCGGTGCACCATTGGCAACGTAATAGTCTACCGTCGAGCGTGGCAACTGCTTACCACGCATCTTATCGACGATTTTTTCTGCCAGCATAATGGTGGTGGCGTTTAAATTGCCACTGATGATATTTGGCATAATCGACGCATCAACGACGCGCAAGCCATCGATACCATGTACGAGCCCTTCGCCATTGACCACCGAATCATTACCTTCACCCATCGCACAAGTACACGACGGATGATAAGCCGTTTCGCTATGATTACGAACATATTCGTCTAGCTGCGCATCGGTCACCAAGTCATCGGTTGGCGCAATGGCGCGACCACGATAAGGATCGAGCGCTGGCTGATGCATAATTTCACGGGTGATACGCATTGCCGCACGGAACTCGTGCCAGTCTTGGTCGTGAGACATATAGTTAAACAAGATACTCGGATGCGCGCTTGGATCTTTTGAGGTCAGCTTGACGCGACCACGACTTGGCGAGCGTAATGAGCCTACATGCGCTTGAAAACTGTGCGACTTCACTGCACTACGACCATCGTAGCGCACTGCTAATGGCAAGAAGTGGTACTGGATATTAGGATGGGTAAATTTCTCATCGGTACGAATGAAGCCGCCACCTTCGAACTGATTTGACGCGCCCAGCCCTGTGCCATTGAACAACCACTCGGCACCGATGGCTGGCTTATTCCACCATTTATTGGCAGGCGCAATTGACACTGGCAGCTTACATTCGTACTGCATATACAGCTCTAAATGGTCTTGTAGATTATTACCAACACCCGGTAAATCTAAAATCTCATTGACACCCAAATCTTTGAGCCATTGACCAGGACCAATACCAGAGCGCTGCAATAATTGCGGTGATGCAATCGCACCAGAGGAGACAATCACTTCACGAGACGCGTAGAAATTCTTGGTTTGACCTTGATGCGCGACTTTAACGCCGACAGCGCGCTTGCCATCGAACAAAATCACGTCAGTCAATGCACCCGTTAAAATGGTGATATTGCTACGCGGTTTGGCGCGGTCGAGATAACCGCGAGCGGTCGAAGCGCGGCGACCATTAGGCGTGACAAAACGATCCATCGGCCCAAAGCCTTCTTGTTGATAGCCGTTTAAATCATCCGTGCTTGGATAGCCTGCTTGCACGCCTGCTTCGATCATCGCTTGGAACAGCGGATTGACTCCTGGCTTTGAAGTGGTCATCTCGACGGGACCACCGACGCCATGATAGTCATTTTCACCAGCATCGCGATTTTCTAACTTTTTGAAATACGGCAAGCAGTCCAAATAGGTCCAATCTTCTAAACCTTTGATTTTCGCCCAATCGTCAAAATCCAAGGCATTACCACGGATATAACACATCCCATTAATCAGAGACGAGCCACCTAACCCTTTACCGCGACCGCAGTCCATGACTCGGTTGTTCATATACGGCTCAGGATCGGTTTTATAACCCCAGTTATAAGTCGTGCCCTGCAACGGTATAGCGAGCGCTGCTGGCATCTGCGTGCGAAAGTCTAAGCGATGGTCTGGACGACCCGCCTCTAACAGCAACACCTTAATGTTGGCATCTTCGGTCAAACGGGTGGCCAGCACATTGCCTGCTGAGCCTGCGCCGACGATGATGTAGTCATATTCAGGTGTGGTTGATGTCATAAAACGCTCCATAATATTAAAAAATCCATCATTTCATATCAGTAAGGCGGTGCCAAAAGGACAAATTAGTCCTAACACGCCAACCTTACTTTTTTAAAAATTTTAACCATACAACTGCTTAGAATACCGATTCAAACTTACCAAGCTCTACTTGGATAGACTTGGTCTGCGTATAATGCTCAAGGGCTTCAATACCATTCTCACGGCCAATACCTGAGTGCTTATAACCGCCCACTGGCATTTGTGCAGCCGACTCGCCCCACGTATTTAACCAGCAAATGCCCGCTTCAATCTGTGCAATCACGCGATGAGCGCGAGTCAAATCAGTGGTCACGACCCCTGCAGCCAAACCATACTCGGTATCATTGGCGCGGCGAATCACTTCTTCTTCAGTCTCATAAGTCAATATCGACATCACTGGACCAAAGATTTCTTCGCGTACGATAGTCATATCGTCGCTACAATCGGTAAATACAGTTGGTGCGACAAAGGCGCCATTTGCAAGCCCTTCAGTCGTAACACGGTCGCCGCCTGTTAGCAGACGAGCACCACTCGCTTTTCCTTGCTCGATATAGCCAAGCACTCTTTCCATATGTGGGAAGCTGACCAATGGACCCATATTAATACTCTCATCCATCGGATCGCCCAATTTAATACGCTCGACACGCAATAATATGGCTTCTTCAAACTTGGCTTGCAGTGCTTTAGGGATAAACACGCGCGTGCCATTGGTACAGACTTGACCACTGCTATAGAAATTCGCCATCATCGCGATATCAGCAGCGGTATCGATGTCCGCATCATCAAATATAATCAAGGGCGACTTACCGCCAAGCTCCAAGGTTACGTCTTTAAGCGACGAAGATGCGGCACTTGCCATCACTTTTTTACCAGTGGGTACACCGCCAGTAAACGAGACTTTAGCGATATCAGGATGCTGGGTTAATGCTTCGCCGACTTTATAATCCCCTTGCACGACGTTGAATACGCCATCTGGCAGACCTGCTTCTGTCAATATTTCTGCCAGTTTTAGTGCCGTTAGAGGCGTGACTTCAGAAGGTTTAAAAATCATCGCATTCCCAGCGGCTAACGCTGGTGCTGCTTTCCACATCGCGATTTGAATAGGATAGTTCCACGCACCGATACCTGCGACGACGCCAAGTGGCTCGCGGCGAGTATAGACAAAGCTAGTATCACGCAATGGAATCTGACGACCTTCAATCATCGGCGCAAGCCCTGCATAATACTCAACGACATCAGCACCAGTCACGATATCGACATACTTGGTTTCAGAGAGTGCTTTGCCCGTGTCTTTGGTTTCAAGCAATGCAAGTACATCGTTGCGCTCACGTAATAGTGCAACCGCCTTTAGCAAAATACGACTGCGCTCAACCGCCGTCATCGCCGCCCAAACTTTTTGACCTTTTTGTGCCGCTTTTACCGCTTCATTAATCTGTTCACTGGTCGTTTGCTGAACGGTAGTTAACACTTCACCCGTGGCTGGATTGATGTCTTCAAAAGTAGCAAGCGATTCGTCGATTGCTAAGTAACGACCATTAATATAAGCAGTTTGTATTTGTTTTAAATCGATGATGTCTGTTAAGTTGTTGAGGTCTGTTTTTGAATCTGTCATGCGGTGCTCCTATTAACGACTGGCAAAAGCCTTATAAACAAGCTAATGCTAAATAATGTCGTCATGGGTTAAATGTTTAAAATAAATTTATATAGCCTATTGCTACAAGCCTGTCTTTCAATGCTTTTTTAATAAAAAAGCTTATTTGATCAATCATTTAAGAACAGTGTTTTATTCATTATCAGGTTGCGTCATTTTTATCAAACGCTTATGAATAGAGGTTTTATCTGAGATATTAATCCCCGAAAAATCAGAGAGCCAAATACCATCAGCCACCAGACGCACCATACATAATGTTTCGGTATTGTCGGTTGCTTGATATTTCTTTAATTGTGCATTTGCCCACTTGGCCCACAACTCACGTAACTCGCTATCGCCTAGCATCAATGCATATAAGGTTGCTTGACTATCGAGCTCTTCCTGCCCTTTTTCGCCTAAGCTAATCGTGGCATTGATATAGGCACGAGTAAAAGAGCCATAACGCACAGGGTCTTCTGCCATGGCTTGATTAACTTCTGCCTCAAACCTCGCCATCGCATCATGAAACACTTCAAGGATGAGTGCATTTTTAGTGGTGAAATGATGCATCACCCCGCCTTTGGTCACCCCGACCGCATCAGCGACCGCCTGAAAGGTCACTTTTGATAAGCCCTGCTCTAACGTGATTCGCGCTGCCTGATCGAGTAGCGCACGACGGACAACTTCGGGCTGTTTTTTACGTTTGTAAGCGTTTTCCATTTCCATATCAGTGCACCACAGAATTAGAGAATAAGTTCATCACCACGACACCGCCCACAATCATAGCGATACCAACCACAGCTGCTGTATCAAGACTTTGCTTAAAAAACATCAAGCCTACGAGCGATGTCAGCACAATCCCCAATCCGCCCCACAGTGCATAAGCAATACCAAGCGGTATGGTTTTGATGGTTTGTGTCAATAAGTAAAATGAGATGGCATAAAGCACACCCATAATCAGGGTCGGCACCAAACGCGTAAACTGCTCTGACTTGACTAAAAAGGTCGTGCCAACCACTTCGCAAATGATGGCGATGGCTAGATAACCGTAAGCAATAGTGGTGGGACTCATAATTAGGTAACCTGTTTCAAGTTGATCACATATTAATAATGTATATACATTAAAGAAACCATACGGTCGGTATTCTATAGAAATATTCTAGCAATGTGAAGGACTGTTTATGACTTTTTTGTTTCGAGGGAGGTACAGATTGTTTTACTATTCAAAAAGATAGCCGACTTGTCTAATCAAATTAGCGCTAGATTTTATATCCAACCTACATAAATAAGGGTTTTGACCACTTTTAGCTCATTCTTTAGCCCGTTTAGAGATTTATCGATTGAATTGAAGACACGCCCTAGTCAAAAAATAATATTTTAGCGGTCAAAATTTGCCAAAACAGCCCGCTTTATAAGGGATTACTGGTTATTTTTGACAGATAACAACAATATTTATAATTAATGGCATAATAAGGTTGACAGCCTATAACAACTTGGCTAAAATGTGCCCCACATAACGCAAACAAGACAAGCAATAGCGCTTATCTAACTTATCGTTATACCAACTTATTCTCCAATAGCTCAGTTGGTAGAGCAACGGACTGTTAATCCGTGTGTCCCTGGTTCGAGCCCAGGTTGGAGAGCCATATACTAAAAACCTTCATCATTATTTGATGAAGGTTTTTTTATGGTTGCCGTTTTCAATTAAGAGGATAGCCGCAATCTTAGGGCGTGTCCTCATTTTAAAAGTGGTGACAAAAATGAGATAAATTGCCGTCAAACAAGGACAGTAGCACAAATAATATCGAGATACTGATAAGCTATTTGACAACGTTTGGCAAGATTTAGCCATTTTTAGCCCATTTAGAGGTTAATCGATTGAATTGAGGACACACCCTAGTGCGATTGGCATGCTACGGTGTTCTTTTAGGCGTTTTTGTTGTATGGTAAGGATAGTTTTGATTGGGTTAGTTTTTGTCTGAGTGCTTTACTCCTACTCACTAAAAATAATGGTTTATTATGATACCTGTACGTGTGAAAAATAAGTTTTCTGATCATCCGCAAAAAATCATGCGCCCGATCAGTATTCGTTTGTCTGAAGAGATGATTTCGCTATTAGAAGCCACTTCAAAAGAGTTGGGGTTTAAACGCATCCAAGGGCTTATTCGTTTATATATTCGCCAAGGACTTGACCGCGATCATCAAGACTACACCCTAGCCCATGATGAGGTGTTCATCGAAAGCCTGCGTAAACGCGGGGTCAGCCAGCGTATTATTGATGAGGCTATTGTGGTGACCCACAATAATAATATTACTCACTCACTATCTGAGCTGCAAGAAAATGACCAAGCTCATGACTAACTATTCAAACAGTCGTTAGCTGTTAATAAAAAAGACTGAGTTTGCTTAACGGCACTCAGTCTTTTTTTGTGGGCGTAATAAAAATATCTATTGTGAATAAAAATACCGATCATGATTGCTTGTCAGAAATTATTATAAATAGTACGTCTCCTGCCCTTTTTTGCTTTCATATAACAAAAATATGCCTATTTTGCTTGCGATACAGCATTTAGCGATAATTAAACACAACCTCTCATCAAACGAGGTATATTAAGAAAACGCTCATTATTTTGTTGTCATTCTTTATTATCCATAAAGATTTTTAAGGAGGTGTACGATGGCGAGTTTACATCAACGCTTGAATAAAGCTTTGTTATTGACGATTGCCTTAGCGATACTACCAATCGTTTCTGGTTGCTCACAGCCAACCGCGGACCCAACCAAAAAAACCATACCGACCAACTCTGACCAGTGGCAGAAAAAACTCGGCACCACTTTTGAGCAGTTACCTGAATCTGAGCAGCAATTACTCAGCCGCTACATGTTGCGAATGAAACTCAGCGGTGCCTATGAGTCGGGGGCGATGCCGCGTACCACTATCAAGCAAGCCCTTGTGCAACAGCGTGAATACGAACGACTACATCCAAACAATCCAACAGGTAAAAAAAGCCCCATCGTCAGCAGCCAGCCAGCTTATAGTGCCAATGCGCAGAACTACCCTGTCGCTCTACTACCAGTCAAAACAAGCGATAGTGACAGCTTAAATCAAGTAAAACTACAGTTTATGCTCTCTAATCACGGCAAGGTCGCCATTCGAAGCTTTAAGGGCACACTGACCATGCAAGATGCTAACTTGACGCAGGGCAAAAGCTTTAACGTACCACTAACACAGTTTGACCCGCCTATTAAACCAGAGCAGTCTGGCAAGATCATCATCGAGAGCAGTATTGAAGACATCAACGTTATGCGTGCCATTAAAAACACCAAAGACTTGACCATCGAGATTAGCAAAGGCACATTGATATTGGAGAACGGGCAGGAAATTAAGTTTGATGAGTCGCTAATGAAATAAAAAAGCGCTGCAGAGTATTTATAAAATAATAGGATAAATATCCAGCATAAAAAAAGCCCCAATCATCACTGATTGGGGCTTTTTTCGAATTTGGAGGAGACGGAGAGATTCGAACTCTCGAAGGGCTACAAACCCTTGTCGGTTTTCAAGACCGGTGCATTCAACCACTCTGCCACGTCTCCATTTGTGCGTTATTATAGCGATATAACATGAGAATGCAAGCAATTAATTGAACGAATTTAAATTATTTTGATGCTATCGTTGATTCAGTTTAAAAGAGAGTCAAGGCAACTGCATGCAGAGGTATATATGATACTTGCCGCGAGGTTAGCGCGGTCACTTTTTTATAGAGAATTGACGATAGCTTTTTTATGAGAAGCCAGATGTAGACACATATCTAGCAGTCTGTTGGCATAACCCCATTCGTTGTCATACCATGCAAAAACCTTGTACTGGCTACCCACTTGCATGAGCTGCTGACCATCAATGATCAAAGACTCAGTCTGATGGATAAAATCACTGGATACCAATGGCTCATCCGTATAAGCCATGATGTCACGCAAATGTGCCTGACTGGCAGATTTGAGTGCCTCGCGGACTGCCTCGACAGACACATCGGGCGTATCAAAAACAAAGGTCACATCAATAGCTGCGACATCAATGGTAGGCACTCGTATCGAATGCCCATTTATCTTGCCTACCATAGCAGGTAGCACACGCTCTGTCGCCGCGATACTGCTAGAGGTGGTTGGGATAATATTATAACCAGACGCGCGCGCGCGTCTTGGGTCACGGTGCGCTTGATCAAGCACTGTCTGATCAGCGGTGACCGCATGAATCTCCGTCATCATCGCTGACTTTACCCCAAATGCGGTATCAAGCGTCGCAATCAAGGGAACCAAGGCCTGCGTGGTACAAGAGACGCTCGATATAATCGGCAGCTCACGTGTTAGCTCATCAGTATTAACGCCCATAACGATACAAGCATCGACATCATCGAATGGTGCCGCACCAATAATCACCTGCTGCGCGCCAGCCACTATGTGCAGTTGTGCTTGCTCATAAGAGCGAAAATGTCCGGTACACTCTAGCACCACATCGACACCCAGCGCCTGCCAAGGCAACTGCGCAGGGTTAGGTTCCGAGAATAAATTGATACAGTAGGTATAATTGTTTTTTGTCAGACAAAGCTGTGTGGCGCTGTTATTGTTACCGTCATCGCTCGCTTCATCGTTGCTACTCGCCACAATATCAGCACTGACTCCAAGGCGACTTAGGCGACCATGCGTGCTGTCAAACTTTAATAAATGCAGCAAAATATCCGCTGGTGCTAAATCATTAATTGCCACCACATGGATCGCACGGCCTAATACCTCAAAGCGCTCTAGCAATGCCCGCAACACATTGCGCCCTATACGTCCAAAACCATTGATAGCAATCCTCAGTGGCTGTGTGTGCTCACTAGATGTATGAAACGCCGCTGCTGCTATTGGGTCAGACGTTAATTGATAAGTGGCGCTCGAAAAATCAGGCATAAAAAGATATCGCTATAAAGGGATAAAAAATTGAGCACTACAAAGTCAGCGCTACCATGAGACAAAACCAACAAGTTGTTAATCGGCTCTAAGGATTGTTATATAAAAGCTAAATGGCTTTGGTGAATGATTGAACCCTGAATTGTCATACTCAGTATCAAGACGCCATTCAGTATTAGGGCGTTATAAAAATAAGTGCCAAACGAATGGCATTGTAATCAATACTTTGCTTAAGATGATCGAATATTGGACGCAATTTAATACTGCCATTATCATTGAAATCATTTGGATTATTGGCGACTTTAATCGCGACGTAGGCATTACCAACCGCCGTCATCACCTCATCCTCTGGACGCAAATGATCACAAGCGAGACTTGGATCTTGAGATTTTAGGTCAGCAATATGACGCATGATGGTCGATTGTGAAAGCTGACGGGCTTGTGAGATTTCTGCAATCGACAAGCTCTCCTCTAATAATAATCGCGTCGCAAGCAAGGTACTGTCTGACTTATCAGAAACTTGATTGCCCAGTTTCTGTTTTTTGTCTATTTGCGCCTGTTGTTGCTCGCGGCGCTTTTTTTGCAAAGTGGCATAAGCATCAATCACTGATTTACTCAGCGTACCGCCCGATTTTAAAATAAATTTTTCATGTGCCTGCGTCATGCTCTCTTCATCAAGCATCGCATAATTGGCATCAGCCTCATCAGACAATGCTAAAAAGCGTTTGTCCGCACCGCGTGCTAGCGGATCAAGTTGCAAACTCATGTCGTTCATACCCAGCAACTGCAGACCTGCCAGCGATTTTAATCGTGACAATGCCACATATCCTTGCCCCAGCTCAAAGGTGCGCGATAAGTCAATCTCTGCGGCATCGAGGGTCATGCCTTGTGACTTATGAATGGTAATCGCCCATGCTAGACAAAGCGGTACTTGCTCATAGCTTGCCAGCACATCTCCTGTCTCATCTTCGATAATCCATTCTTCAGGCTCAGCGACAACTTCACGCCCTGAATTGAGCCGAACCACGGGCATTTTTTGCGTCGTTGGCTTTTTGGCTTTGGGTTTCTCTTTTATGGCTTTTTTACCTTTGCCTTTTACAGTCTTATTCGTCTCATTTTCAGTATTTTCATCATCATCTTCGATTAAATCATCACTGCTGTCTTTGCTATCATCATTAATTTTAACAGCGGCAAAACCAATCAATTCACCCATCGTACCGTTGGACACGCCAAGTTCAGTATTGTTTTTGATAAACATCACCTTGGCACCGACTTTTAGTACCAAATCGTCTTGGGTACGTACCGTTTTTTTAAGCGTCTCAACCAATTTACTGTCGCCCGTGGACGTTGCGGTAAAGCGCATCATCTCGCCCTCTAACGCGGCAAGCTCTTTATCATTGATGCTATTAACGTTGAGATTGTGGGTATAAAGACGGGTACGTTTGATATCGACATTCTGATCAAAAGTCGCCTCCAGCGCGGCAATCGATTCAAAAGTGACTTCCTGACGACGAATTTGGTTGAGAATATCGTCCAAATCAAGTCCGCCATTAGCCGCCTCACTTACTTGACGATGTTGCTCAGACAGATAGCAAATATGGAACTTGGCATCAAGCCACGCTTCCGACATAAAGGCAAATTTTTCACGGTTGGTTTCACCCTTACTACCAATCGGTGGCAGCTGAAAAAAGTCCCCTGCCACGACCACTTGGATACCACCAAAGGCTTTGTCATTTTTGCGGATATGCTTGAGTACTTGGCTGACCAAATTGAGCTGCTTAGCATGCAACATCGATATCTCATCAATGACCAATACCGCGGTGTCTTTTAGTCGGTCTGCCAAAAACTGCTTGCGTGATAACGTAGTCAAATCGCGGTCGCTTAACTCATCTTTGATACCGATGCCGGACCAGCTATGAATCGTTGTGCCATTCATGTGTGTGGCAGCAATACCAGTACTCGCAGTGACGGCGACAGGCACACGGCGCGCGCGCAGGTAGTCGATATATTGATTGAGCGTATAAGTCTTACCTGAACCTGCTGAGCCAGTCAAAAAGACATTTTGACCCGTTTTTAAGATATCAAGAGCAGAAGATTGACGCATATATCTAAACCAATTAAGTTAATAGTAATAAGAAAAACAGCTTAAGAGCAAATAATAAGAGAAAAAGCTGCCAACAATTATAACAGCTACATCCGTTTTGCGGACGACTTTAACCCTAATAAGCCACATAACTTAAAGTTATACGATACGAAATATATCATTATAAAAAGTCATTATCGCTCATCGCTAAAGCTCAGTACGATAGGGTCATAGCTTGGTCAGGATGGCCAAATATTTATGCTTAAGTCGTTTGTTCTTAACTAGCCATAATACACAACAAGGAGTCGTTAATGTTATACGCCTATCCCAATACTGAAAATAGTCCTGTTGAATTCCGCAAAAAATATGACAACTTCATCAATGGTGAGTGGGTCGCACCAATCGATGGTGAATACTTTGACAACTCAAGTCCAATCGATGGTAAAACCTTCTGTCAGATTGCGCGCTCTAAAGCTGCCGATGTTGAAGCGGCGCTAGATGCGGCTCATGCAGCAAAAGACGCATGGGGCAAAACTAGTGTCACTGATCGCTCTAATATGTTGCTCAAACTTGCTGACGGTATCGAAGCCAATTTAGAGGCAATCGCGATTGCTGAGTCTTATGAGAATGGCAAACCAGTACGTGAGACCCTCGCCGCTGATATTCCAATCGCCATCGACCATTTGCGTTATTTTGCGGGCGTTATCCGCGCGCAAGAAGGCGGCATTAGCCAAATTGATGAAGACACGGTTGCTTATCATTTCCATGAGCCTCTAGGCGTCGTCGGTCAAATCATTCCTTGGAACTTTCCTATTCTAATGGCGATTTGGAAAATTGCCCCAGCCCTTGCTGCGGGTAACTGTATCGTCCTCAAGCCTGCCGAGCAAACACCAGCTTCTGTTTTATACATGCTTGACGTCATAGGCGCGGCGGATATTTTACCAAAAGGCGTACTAAACGTCATTAACGGCTTTGGTGTAGAAGCTGGTAAGCCAATCGCTTCCAACCCGCGTATCGATAAAGTTTCCTTTACGGGTGAGACCACCACTGGTCGCTTAATTATGCAATACGCCAGTGAAAATATCATTCCAGTAACGCTAGAGCTCGGTGGTAAGAGTCCAAACATCTTCTTTGCCGATATCATGGATGAGGACGATGACTTCTTAGATAAAGCGGTTGAAGGTTTGGTCATGTTTGCACTCAACCAAGGCGAAGTCTGTACCTGCCCATCACGCGCCCTCGTACACGAAAGCATCTATGATGAATTCATGAAACGCTGTATCGCTCGCGTGAAAGCGATAAAAATGGGCAACCCGCTTGATACCGATACCATGATTGGTGCGCAAGCCAGCTCAGATCAGTTAGAAAAAATCCTATCTTATCTCGATATCGGTAAGAAAGAAGGTGCAAAAGTCCTTGTGGGCGGTGAGCTAGCCAAACATGATGGCGATATGGCAAACGGTTATTATGTGCAGCCGACCATCTTTGAAGGCACGAATGATATGCGCGTGTTCCAAGAAGAAATCTTTGGCCCCGTACTCGCTGTCACCACTTTTAAAGACGA
Organism: Psychrobacter sp. UBA6739; assembly: GCF_002453835.1. Taxonomy (NCBI): domain Bacteria; kingdom Pseudomonadati; phylum Pseudomonadota; class Gammaproteobacteria; order Moraxellales; family Moraxellaceae; genus Psychrobacter; species Psychrobacter sp. UBA6739. The sequence goes on along the minus strand of NZ_DKHR01000006.1, from coordinate 15,486 downwards.
TGAAGAAGCAATGACTCTCGCCAATGACACCTTATATGGTCTTGGTGCTGGCGTCTGGACGCGTAATGGTACGCGCGCTTATCGTTTCGGTCGTGGCATTAAAGCTGGCCGCGTTTGGACGAATTGCTATCATCTCTATCCTGCGCATTCGGCGTTTGGCGGTTATAAGCAGTCTGGCATCGGCCGCGAAAACCATCTGATGATGCTTGATCACTATCAGCAGACCAAAAATATGCTCGTATCGTACAGTCCTAAAGCGATGGGCTTCTTTTAATTCTGTTTTTCAAAGCACTTTATGGCAAAACTGTAAAGTGCGACCTCGATGCTCGCTGAGCATCTTAATGTAAAGAACGATGACAAGGAGTTACAACGTGAGTAATAAAATGAAAGCGGCCGTGCTGCATGAATTCGGACAACCCTTAGAAATTGAAGAAGTAGATATTCCAACCGCAGGTGCTGGTCAAATCGTCGTAAAAATGCAGGCATCAGGTGTCTGTCATACCGATTTGCATGCCATTGAGGGCGATTGGCCAGTCAAACCTAGCCCACCGTTTATCCCAGGCCACGAAGGCGTTGGTCTTATCACTGCCGTTGGTGACAATGTGCACCATGTCAAAGAAGGCGACCGAGTCGGTATCCCTTGGCTCTACTCTGCTTGTGGCCACTGTACCCATTGCTTAGGTGGCTGGGAAACTTTATGCGAAAGCCAACAAAACTCTGGTTACTCGGTAAACGGCAGCTTTGCAGAATACGTCCTAGCAGATGCCAACTATGTCGGTATCATTCCTGAAAGCGTTGACTCTATTGAAATTGCACCAGTGTTATGTGCAGGCGTCACGGTCTACAAAGGTCTTAAAATGACCGACACCAAGCCAGGCGATTGGGTTGTCATTTCAGGTATCGGTGGACTGGGACATATGGCTGTTCAGTATGCCATTGCAATGGGATTGAACGTTGCTGCTGTGGATATTGATGACGAAAAACTGGCATTCGCTAAAAAATTGGGCGCCAAAGTCACTGTCAATGCGAAAAATACTGACCCTGCTGAATATCTACAAAAAGAAATCGGCGGTGCTCACGGTGCGCTCGTGACAGCAGTATCTTCAAAAGCCTTTGATCAAGCATTAGGCATGTTACGACGCGGTGGTACTTTGGTCTGTAACGGTCTACCAACGGGCGAATTCCCAGTATCTATTTTTGATACTGTTTTAAACGGTATTACCATTCGTGGCTCAATCGTTGGTACGCGTCTCGACTTGCAAGAGTCGCTAGACATGGCAGCAGCAGGCAAAGTAAAAGCCACCGTTGCCGCTGAGCCACTAGAAAATATCAATGATATCTTTGATCGTATGCGTGATGGCAAAATCGAAGGTCGCATTGTCATTGACTATAGTATGTAGCAACCATTACGTAGCCGCATGCTTTATGATATTTTGAGATTCGTAACACCGTCTCAATGACTGGCTAGAGTAATCATTAGTAAAGGGTCGTATCGTTTTCAACCACATATGATAAATGATGTGAGTGAACATGATGCGACCCTTTATTTTCTATTCAGTATGATTATGAAAGACATTCGTTCGGGTCTAACGATAAGGAAATCATTATGAACGTCACAGCGACAGAGTCCTGCAAAGCATTAATCGACTTACTAAAATCTAAGCACGGTGAGCTGATGTTTCATCAATCAGGCGGCTGCTGCGATGGCAGTTCACCCATGTGTTATCCATTGGACGAATTTAAAGTAGGCGGACAAGACGTACTCATCGGCGAGCTGGTTGGCTGTCCATTTTATATGGGTAAAGCTCAGCATAAGCTCTGGCAACATACCGATCTAACGATAGATGTGGTCGATGGGCGCGGAGCCAGTTTTTCGCTTGAAATACCAGAAGGTAAGCGCTTTATCGTACGTTCAGAGATATGTGCTATATAAGTTTAAATAGCCTATACCAGCGGTTTCACGTCCTAGTATTGTTTTGCCATGCAATATATTGATTGATAAGTACCCCTTAGTCATTTTTATTTTATTATTCCAGCAAAATAATAGATACTGTAATGCGTACCCTATTTCAATAAACGGGTTTTAACGAGCACGTTTTACTCAGCATGGATGCTAGAAGGAATGTAAAATGGAATTTGATAAAAAATTTGATTACGTCATCGTGGGTGGTGGTTCAGCTGGCTGCGTACTTGCTAGCCGATTAACAGAAAACCCAGACATTAGTGTCTGCTTATTAGAATATGGCGGTGAAGGTAAAGACCTTGCTGTCCGTGTCCCTGCTGGACTGATTTTGATGGTGCCAGGCAAGCCGCTGAAACTGAATAATTGGTGCTTTCAAACTACGCCGCAAGCGCATCTGAACGACCGTCGTGGCTTCCAACCACGTGGTCAATGCTTGGGTGGCTCATCTGCGATCAATGCCATGATTTATACGCGTGGTAGTGCGCTCGATTATGAACGTTGGGTAGAACAAGGCTGTACTGGTTGGGGATTTGATGATGTACTGCCCTACTTTATCAAAGCAGAAAATAATATTCATGGGAGTGATAAGCTGCATGGTGATAGTGGCCCGCTTCATGTCAGCAACTTACTGAGTCCGCGTGATATCTCCAAAGCATTCGTAGAAGCCGCCATCACCAATGGTTTAGATCATAATCAAGATTTTAATGGCGAAAAGCAAGACGGTACAGGGCTATATCAAGTCACCCACTTTCATGGCGAAAAACAAGGTCAACGCTGCTCTGCGGCGGCCGCTTATCTACATCCAGTACAAAACCGATCAAATTTGACCGTCATCACCCACGCCCAAGCCAACCGCGTCATCTTTGAAGACAAACAGGCCGTTGGTGTCGCTTATGAAAAAGATGGCGTCGAGCATGCGGTTATGGCGCGTCATGAAGTGATATTATCTGGAGGCACTTTTGGCTCACCCAAAGTCCTGATGTTGTCAGGTATTGGACCTGCTGAGCATCTACAATCGCATGGCATAGACGTCATGGTAGATGCGCCCGATGTTGGTGGTAATCTACAAGATCATTTGGACGTCGTTTTTGATTACGAGGTCAATACCACTGACGTCATCGGTATTGGTATGGCGACGATTTCGACATTGACCAAAAGTATTCGGCAGTGGAGAAAGGATGGTACAGGCCTCTTGTCTACCAACTATGCTGAAGCGGGCGCGTTCTTTAGTGTCGGTGATGATCCAAAAGAGTGGCCAAATACCCAACTGCACTTTGTCATATCCCGCGTGATTGAGCATGGTCGTGATCTCAGACGTGGCTTTGCGGTCTCTTGTCACAGTTGCTACCTACGCCCTGAAAGCCGCGGTACGGTCAGACTGGACTCCGCCGACCCCTCAGACGCGGTATTGATTGATCCAAACTACCTCTCGCACCCAAAAGATGTGGAATATATGATTGCAGGCGCGGAGCGTACGCGCGCCATCATGCAAGAATCACCCATCGCCAAATATATTACTGAAGACTACCCTGCCCCCTATATCGAAAAAGACGGTATGCTCGGCTATATTCGCAACAAGTCAGATACCATTTATCATCCTGTCGGCACTTGCCGTATGGGTTCAGATGACCAGTCCGTGGTTGATTTGCAATTAAAAGTACGCGGTGTAAAGGGATTAAGGGTCATCGATGCCTCAATCATGCCGACTCTCATCAGCGGTAACACCAATGCGCCAACGATTATGATTGCTGAAAAACTCGCAGATCTTATCAAAGCAAATTACGGTCATATCGAACCAGTCACGCCATAAAACATGGGAAAATATGCCTCTTATAATTAGTATTTTTATTTAAGAGGCTTATATACTAAAACTTTATATTCAATAAAATGGAAATAAGCGAATTATATAAAATTTTAACCTTTGTTTTTTCGTGATTATTTTATCAGCATTTCTAAAATAAGGAGGAACTCTAACCAATTCGGCAATGAAGATATTAAAACAGAACGTTTTCTATCAAATTAGCTTACGGATGTCTTGCATTACCACTGTTGAACAGAGTATATTTAAACCACTTATTTATATCGGTATTTTTTGCAAATCTGAATAATGGTTAATACAACCTGAAATATTTTTTATTTTGCATATCAAAAACACGATATAAACAATTGCTTTAAAGGGAATTAAAAGCACGCTCATTGTATTTATAGGTCAAAAACGATCTTATAAATCTATTGGCGACTATTTATCATTACATAGGATGTAATAATGCAAAAATCACTCTTCAAACTGACGATGTTGGCGACAGTTATTCTAGGCATCAGTGCCTGTAGCGGCGACAACAAAACCACCGATGAATCTGCTGCCAGCTCAGATGCTAAAGCAGCCAAAACCTTACTTTATTGCTCAGAAGGTAGTCCGGCTGGATTCGATCCAGCACAATACACTGCAGGTACCGATTTTGATGCGAGCGCCTTTCCCATCTACAACGGCTTAGTAGAGTTCAAAAGAGATGGTACTGAGATTCAGCCAGCCTTAGCCGAAAGCTGGGATATTAGTGAAGACGGCAAGACTTATACCTTTAACCTACGTAAAGGGGTTAAATATGGTAAGACCGATTACTTTACCCCAACCCGTGATTTCAACGCAGATGACATTGTCTTTACCCTGGAGCGTATCACCAATCCAGAGTTTGAATTTAATAAAGCCTATCCTGCTGAGTTCCCCTATTCGGTCGGCATGGGGCTACCTGATATTATCTCCAATATCGAAAAGGTTGATGACTCTACCGTCAAAATCACACTCAGCGAGACCAATGCGCCATTTTTACAGAACCTAGCGATGCCCTTCGCTTACATCGATTCTGCTGAGTATGCAGAAAAGTTAATGGCTTCTGGTAATGCTGCTGATATCAACACCAAACCCGTTGGTACAGGACCTTTCGTCTTTACTTCTTATCAAAAAGACGCGCAAATTCGTTATACCAAAAATCCAGACTACTGGAACAAAGACGATATTCATATCGATAATCTCGTGTTTGTCATCACCAAAGATTCAGCAGTGCGTGCGCAAAAAGTGCAAGCAGGTGAATGTCATGTGTCCGCTTATCCAAAACCGGCCGAAATTGACTCTGTCAAAAAATCTGGTAAGGCCACCGTTCTCGATCAACCCGGCTTTAATGTCGGCTATGTCGGCTATAACGTTGAAAAACCGAAGCTTAGCGACCTTAAAGTTCGCCAAGCATTAGACATGGCCATTAATAAAGACGCTATTATCAATGCGGTTTATCAAAGCGAAGGATTAAAAGCCACCAATCCAATGCCGCCCACACAATGGGGCTACGATAAATCTATCAAAGATGCGCCTTATGATGTGGAAAAGGCCAAGTCCCTTATAAAAGAAGCAGGCGCGGACAAACTTGCCATTAATCTATGGTATATGCCCGTTCAACGCCCATACAATCCTAATGCCAAACTCATGGCTGAAATGCTACAAGCAGATTGGGCAAAAATTGGTGTCGATACCAAGCTTGTGACGTATGAATGGGGCGAGTATCTAAACCGCGCTGCTAAAGGTGAGCCTGATGTCATTCTAGCAGGCTGGACTGGTGATAATGGGGATCCTGACAACTGGCTAGGTACGTTGCTATCTTGTGATGCGGTCGGTGGCAATAACTACTCACGCTGGTGTAATAAAGACTTTGACACTTTGGTGACTAACGCCCGTCAGATTACCAATCAAGATGAGCGCGTCAACGACTATGTACAAGCTCAGCAGATATTCAAAGAGCAATTGCCTTGGACGACAATGGCGCATTCGGTGGTCACGGTATTCACCGCACCAAACGTCGTCGATTATAAAATTAGTCCGCTTGGCTCAATACGCTTCGATGGTGTAAAGGTTGAATAACCTGAGCTGATGACGTCCGGTAAGACATGCATGATTGTTTAATTTATATTCGGCTGGGTCAGACACTCTGCTCCAGCCGTATTTATATGAGTTAAGCGCCTTATTAAGCACTTTTTAAGCATTTTGTCACCGACTCTCTCATCTCTGCCAACATTCTACTCATCGATCTAAAACGATTGAACCACAACTATTGAATTGAGCAGCCCATGCTACTTTATATATTGCGTCGCATTGCCATTCTAATTCCTGTCTATCTTGGCTTAACGCTATCGACATTCACCCTAATTCGGCTCGTCCCTGGAGATGCCGTCGAGATTATGATGGGTGAGCGTATGGTCGATCCGGAGCTACATGCTCGAGCGTTAGAAAGACTTGGCTTAGACAAACCCCTAATTGTCCAATATTGGGATTACTTAACCGGAATATTGACCGGTGATTTTGGTCAATCCTTTCGTACCCGTACTCCGGTATTACAAGACTTCTTTGCGCATTTTGTACCAACCTTAGAGCTGGCTTTGTGTGCCATTGTCATTGCCAGTGTTGTCGGTGTGAGCTTAGGTATCTTTGCCGCGCTACGACGTGGTACATGGATTGACTATACTCTAATGTCAGGGGCACTGGCTGGCTACTCTATGCCCATCTATTTATTGGGGCCTATCCTGACTGGTATATTCGCCCATTATCTCGGTCTGTTGCCTGTCGCTGGTGTCATATCTGTCGCGCAGTTTTTAGACGTCAAACCTTTATATGGATCATGGTTATTGGGCTCTTTAACATCAGGAGAACCTGGCGCATTTTGGGATGTGGTCAAACACTTTATCCTACCGTCTATTGCCTTATCGACCATACCACTCGCGATGATTGCACGGATGACACGCTCGGCGATGCTAGAGGTGTTAGATGAGGACTACGTGCGTACAGCGCGCGCCAAAGGCCTATCGCCGCGCCGCGTGATATTGGTACACGTCATGCGCAATGCC
>NZ_DKHR01000006.1:322-8601 GCF_002453835.1 Psychrobacter sp. UBA6739 | reverse complement strand
GGGGCTATTATCACTGAGACTATCTTTAGTTGGCCAGGTGTTGGTAATTGGCTGCTCGATGGGTTTTTCACTCGTGATTATCCTATCGTGCAAAACGGTATTTTATTGGTCGCCACCGCCCTGATTTTAGTTAGTTTATTTATTGATATTTTGTATGGTCTTATCAATCCGCGTATTCGACATACTTCTTAATTTAACATTGATAAATACTCATATTATAAATAGTGGTTATTGGTGTTTGTATGGTCTTGAGTGAGTTTTAGCACATTTTAAATGCTTGCTAAAAACGAGGCTGACATACTTTCAACGCGCTAGCCACTATAGGAACTGCTCATGAAGCCTTCTGTTCTTCCCTCTGATGTCAATCTTATGGCCGCCACACCGCCGTCATCTTGGCAGCTATTTTTATCGACGTTTTGCCGAAATAAAGGCGCGGTGCTTGGTTTTATGGTACTGGCATTGATGGTCATTATTGCCATCCTTGCGCCTGCCATTGCGCCCCATGACCCTTACGAGTTGTTTACTGGTCAAGAGCAGTTGCCGCCTGCCTTTCTGGATGGCGGCAATACAATGTTTTGGCTAGGCACGGATGATGCTGGACGAGACACCTTGTCTCGAGTGATGTATGGCGCGCGTTATTCTCTATTTATCGGTCTGAGCGCGACGACTCTTGCCATGTTAGTCGGTGTTTCATTAGGACTTAGTGCTGCATTTTGGCCCAAGGTTTGGGGCAAAGCGGTCATGCTGGTCAATGATATCTTGATGTCTTACCCGAGCTTACTGTTGGCGATCATCATTGCCGCTATCTTAGGGCCTTCTATGACCAATACGATTATTACGATCGCCTTGGTCTGTACGCCACCTTTTATTCGTTTGACTCGTGCTACCGCGATGGTAGAGCTACAGCGTGAATACTTTATCGCTTCGCAAGTGATGGGTGCTGGCGTGTTGCGCTTATTGTTTATCACCATTTTGCCCAACTGTATGGCACCGCTTATCGTACAAGCAACGATGATTTTCTCTTCTGCTATTTTAGAAGCAGGTGCAATTGGTTTCTTAGGCTTTGGTGTACAGCCACCCGATGCTGAATGGGGTGCAATGCTTGGTACGGCACGTCAATATATTCAAAGTAATGTTTGGCTAGCGATTTGGCCCGGTGTCGCTATTTTCTTAGCCGCATTGTCAATTAACTTGACTGGTGATGGCCTACGCGATGCGCTAGATCCCAAATTAAAGCAGGTGACCTAAGATGACTGAACCATTAATTAAAACGCCTACCACTCACACTTCTATGAATGACGCATCAAAAAAAGAATCACCATTATTGTTAGATATTGAAAATCTTTCGGTTACTTTCGGGCAAGGGGTGCGCGCTTTTCGTGCAGTCGATGATGTATCATTGAAAATCGCACAAGGCGAAGTCATCGCAGTCGTGGGTGAATCTGGCTCGGGTAAGTCGGTCACTATGATGGCACTGATGGGGCTACTGCCACCCTCTGCGACCGTGCGTTCCAAGCGTGTTATGTTCGATGATAAAGACATGCTCAGTATGTCAGCAAAAGAAAAACGCGGCATCATTGGCAAAGACATCTCAATGATCTTTCAAAATGCCATGTCTTGCTTAAATCCAAGCTTCACGGTTGAGATGCAACTGGGTGAAGTCTTACGCAAGCATCTTGGTCTGCGTGGTTCAGCCGTACAGACACGTATCTTAGAGCTGTTAGAGCTGGTCGAAATGCCCGATGCCAAAAATCGGCTCAAGGTTTATCCACATCAGTTATCAGGCGGTATGAGTCAACGAGTTATGATTGCGATGGCAATTGCTTGTGAGCCCAAACTACTCATCGCCGATGAACCTACCACCGCGCTCGATGTCACCGTACAAGCGCAAATCATGGACTTGCTAAGCCGATTGCAACGCGAAAAACAGATGGCAATGATACTGATTACCCATGACTTGGGTTTGGTCGCGCAAAACTCGCGTGATGTCGCGGTCATGTATGCCGGACAAGTGGTCGAAACCAGTACCGTGCCGGAGATTTTTCAAAAGCCTGCTCACCCTTATACTGAGGCCTTGCTGCAAGCCATCCCAGAGCTGGCTATCGGTCAAGACCGTCTGAACAGCTTGCCCGGTGTCGTACCCAGCCAATACGATCGCCCGAGTGGTTGCTTGTTGTCTCCTCGCTGCCCGTACAAAGAGCCTGCCTGTGAAGTGCCACCGCCCATATTGGATACTCCTAATGGCAAAGTGCGCTGTATTCATCCAGAATTACCGAGCGCTCCTTCTCACCTATCTACCTCTCACGCTGCTACCTTGGAGTCACAAGTATGAGTAATAAAGTGGTCCTAAAAGCAGACAATCTACACAAGCATTACCCAGTATCGCAAGGGTTGGGTAAAGCAAAAGCATATGTTAAGGCTTTAAATGGTGTGTCTTTCGAGCTACAAGCTGGCAAGACGCTAGCCGTTGTCGGTGAATCAGGCTGCGGTAAATCTACCCTTGCCCGCCAGCTCACACTTATCGAAAAGCCTACTGATGGTGAGCTATTTATCAATGATGAAGCCACCACTGGCTATAGTAGAAAAGCGTTAAAAGAGCTGCGTACTGAAATCCAAATGGTCTTTCAAAATCCTTATGGCAGCCTCAATCCGCGTCATACTATCGGCTATCAATTGACAGAACCATTGGATATCCATACCAAACTGTCTAAAGACGATAAGCGTGACAAAATCAATGAGATGATGCGAAATGTGGGTCTGCGCCCCGAACATGCTGGCCGCTATCCGCATATGTTTTCAGGGGGTCAGCGCCAACGCATTGCCCTCGCCCGTGCCATGATGCTCAACCCCAAGATTGTCGTCGCTGATGAGCCTACTTCCGCGCTCGATGTATCGATTCAGGCACAAGTCTTGAATCTGTTTATGGACTTGCAGGATGAGTATCGTACTGCTTACGTCTTTATCTCGCATAACTTATCGGTCGTACGTCATGTCGCTGATGATGTGATGGTCATGTATTTAGGTCAAGCGGTCGAACATGGCCCGAAAGAAGCGATTTATAATGCACCAAAACATCCGTATACCATCGCCCTCTTGGCTGCTGCGCCCACGGTAAATGGTCATAAGAATGATTTGACCCTACAAGGCGAGTTACCAAGCCCGCTCAATCCACCGACTGGCTGCGCCCTGCGCAAACGCTGCCCATATGCCAAGCAGCAATGCAGCGAGATAGAGCCGCAACTGCGAGAGTGGGACGGTCGATTGGTTGCTTGTTTACGTTTAGAAGAAATCTATGGATAAGACCATTAACGACTAATCAATATTTACCACGCCCCAACATTTAGGAAATTTGCTACAACCAAAAAAGGCCTGACCTTGATTCAGGCCTTTTTTTGCAACACGTTCAACCATTTCTCCATGACATTTTGGACAGGTAGGTACTTGCTCTGGAACAACTGTATGATTGGTTGCACTAGACTTGCTCGTCTCACGCTCATTAGTTTTAAGGTCATTGCGCAATAGCTCAGACTCTACAACCTCAAACGGTGTAAGAAACACTTTATTAGCCATATCATATGGTGTATTTGTCTGCTGAGTACTAAAACTATCAATTGGTAAATCGCTAGATTCAATTTCAGTTTGACCAGACCATTGCAGCACTTCTCGGCTTTTCAGCGCGGCTCGTTTAGTGGTTTCTTTTACGATCGGCTCAGATATTGGTTTATTAGACATTTTGGCAACTGGTTTATCATTGGCGTTACCGCTAGGCTGCTTGTTTGTATTCTTGCTTGGATTGCTATGCTTGTCTTTTAGATAGGCTTTATGCTCTCGGTTAGTGCGCCAAGATTTGCTAAATCTGTTACTATTAATCTGCTCAACGATAGACTTGACCTCGTCTTCAGTCAGTATCTCATCTTGTTTCTTCTTTACATAAGACACCATCCCACTCGTCAATACATGCTCGGGCAACTCATCACGAGTTTTCAGCTCACACTCACCGATGAAAGCAACCATCGAATGAAAATAGCTCAGCTCCAAGCCCAATAAATCTGCAAGCGTCTTAATGTGCAAGTAGTTTTGGCGTAATGGGTTCTGGAATTTGAATTTACTTCCATTCGGGAAAGCTTGCGTCCACTGCTTTTGCTTTTCGCTACCATATATCCAGCCTTTATAGTTTTTGGTTTCGATGACAAAGATGCCGTATATGGAGACGATAATATGATCAATTTGGGTACTACCACCGTTGGCTCTTGGCAAGGTAATACCGTTTAATCGGTGATAGATATTTTTGTCTAGTTTTAACCACATGGCGACATTGATAACGGTCTCGCCTAGAAAGCCTTTAAAGGTGGATTTGATGGACATGGTTTTTTTCTTGAAAGTGGTTATGAAAAAATAAATAACGTTCAATATCAATATACTAATTACTTTTGGTTAAAATTACCGATCTACAATTGCTGTTCTGACGATAGTTAAACCAATGACGCCAAGCAATGCCCCTGTAACTTTATCGATGTAATAAGCAACTTGGGTAAATTTAGCGCGTACTTTGCGAGTCGACAATAGAAATATGACAGCAGTGTCCCACGCGAATACCACAACAGTCATCCAAATACCTAAGCCCAATTTGAACACAAAACTTATTTCTGGTGTCAACACTACAGTGAATAAACTGAGATAAAAGAGTAGATTTTTAGGATTAAATATTCCAGACAAAAACCCTGCAGTAAATTCTTTTAAAAAAGTTGTCTTAGGTATATTTGAATGGGCTGATTGGGCTACCTGAAATTGGTCATACGCATCTTTTCGTGCGCGTAACGCCTGTATCCCAAGGTACATTAAAAACAACCCGCCAATGATTTTTAGCGTAATCATAATAGGTGCAGAGGCGGCTAAAATTGAGCCAACACCAATTAGACATAGACCAATGTACACTGCATTAGCAAAGGTGATACCGAGCGCAACCCCTATTGCGTCTTTACTGTCGTTCTTAATCGCACTCTTTACGATCAATACAAAATCTGGTCCAGGACTCAATAGTGCAAGAAAATGCGCCAAGCCGACCGTGATAAAAATACTCAACAAATCCCAGTTCATAATTATTCCGTACTCTGTTTTTTTTAATTATGGACTAAATACCACTATGAATACACTGATTATTTAGCCAATAAAAAGAGCCACCAGATTTCTCCGGCAGCTCTTTTTTTAAATACTGACTAAGTTAGGTTTATTACACCAAACTATTTACCGCTTCAACCACAGCGTCGGTAGTGATACCAAACTCTTTGTATAACTGATCTGCAGGAGCAGATTCGCCATAGGTAGTCATGCCAATGACTTTGCCATCTAGACCAACGAACTTATACCAGTAATCTACATGAGCTGCTTCGACTGCGACGCGAGCACGAATATTGCTTGGTAATACCGCTTCACGATAGCTAGCATCTTGCTCTACAAAGATTTCTGCACATGGCATAGATACCACACGGACACCAACACCATTTGCGCTCAACGTCTCATACGCTTCCATCGCTAGGCCAACTTCTGAACCAGTGGCGATGATGATCGCTTGTAGCTCGCCCTGCTCTTTCGCCAATACATAACCACCTTTGGTGATATTCGCTACTTGCTCGCTATCACGTGCTTGATGTGGCAAGCTTTGACGACTAAAAATCAATGCTGATGGATTATGTTCAGACTTAATGGCCTCAACCCAAGCACTCGCAGATTCGGTCGCATCACACGGACGCCATGTGCGCAGATTTGGCGTGGTACGTAAGCTAGTCAATTGCTCAACTGGCTGATGCGTTGGGCCATCTTCACCCAGACCGATAGAGTCATGCGTATAGACATGGATGACGCGCTGCTTCATAAGTGCGCCCATGCGTACCGCGTTACGTGCGTATTCCATAAACATCAGGAACGTCGCTACGTAAGGGATAAAGCCGCCATGCAATGCGATACCATTGGCAATCGCAGTCATACCGAACTCACGTACGCCATAATAGATATAGTTGCCGTCAGCGTCTTTTTCGATGCCCTTAGCGCCTTTGAATAGCGTCAGGTTCGAGCCAGCGAGATCCGCTGAACCGCCTAGCAATTCTGGCAATAATGGCTGTAAAGTATTGATGGCGTTTTGACTGGCTTTACGACTGGCGACATCACCACCCGCTTCTTGGGTTTGCTGAATATAGGCTTGTGCTTGGCTATCAAAGTCAGCAGGCAAATCACCATTTAGACGGCGTAGTAATTCAGCGGCTAATTCTGGATAGGCTTTTTTATAAGCGTCAAAGTCAGCTTCCCAGTTCTTTTGTTGTACGTCGCCTTTGGCTTTGGCATCCCACGCTTCATAGATTTCATCATCTAATTCGAATGGGGCATGCTTCCAAGACAATGCATCACGAGTCAAGGCGATTTCGTCATCACCTAGTGGTGCGCCATGACTGGCTGCTAAGCCTTGTTTGTTCGGGCTACCCGCGCCGATTGTGGTTTTACAAATCAGAAGACTTGGTTTAGTAGTCTCTTTTAGCGCTTGTTCAGTTGCCTGCGTGATCGCATCCGCATCATGACCATCGACTTTGATAACTTGCCAGCCATAAGACTCAAAACGCGCTTGCGTATCATCTGTGAACCAGCCTTCGACATTACCATCGATAGAGATACCATTGTCATCATAGAAGAACACTAACTTGCCAAGACCTAACGTGCCAGCCAGTGAACACACTTCATGACTGATACCTTCCATCAAGCAACCATCGCCTAAGAACGCATAGGTATTATGGTCAACGATGTTGTGGCCATCACGATTGAACTGTGCCGCTAGCGTTTTCTCTGCAATCGCAAAACCAACCGCATTTGCGATACCCTGACCTAGTGGACCCGTCGTCGTTTCAATACCGGGGGTATAGCCAAGCTCAGGGTGACCTGGGGTTTTCGAATGCAATTGACGGAAACCTTTCAGATCATCAACGCTGACGTCATAACCAGATAAATGCAGCAATGAGTAAATAAGCATCGAGCCATGACCGTTCGATAAGACAAAGCGGTCACGGTTGTGCCACTGTGGATCTGTTGGGTTGTGCTTCAAAAACTTGCGCCACAGAACTTCAGCAATATCGGCCATACCCATTGGCGCGCCTGGATGTCCAGAGTTGGCTTTTTGAACCGCATCAAACGACAGTACACGGATGGCATTGGCTAATTTACGTTCGCTAATTGGAGCTGGCATAGAGTGTCCTAGTATTGGGCTAAGAGGAGAGTTTACTCAAAGGAGTATAAGCATAAGGACGCCAAATGCGCCCCTAAGTTATAGACTATAAAATCAAAGTGCAATATTAACATATTTGCTATAGGGCTAGCTAAGAAATGGTATGACAGAATCGTTTGTGTTTAACAATTATTCATATCAGTTTTATCAAACTACTCTATATTGAAAAGCTGTGAGTCATCTTAGTAACTCACAGCTAGTATAAGCAATATAGCTATTAAACTAAAATAGTCTCAGCACCGCCCATAAACGGACGCAACACTTCTGGAATAGTAATACTACCATCAGCATTTTGATGATTTTCCATCACTGCCAATAGCGTACGACCCACTGCCAAGCCTGAACCATTTAGCGTGTGTGCTAGGCTGGTTTGTTTGCCGTCTTTGACACGTGTGCCCATACGGCGCGCTTGGAAGTCACCGCAGTTAGAGCAGCTAGAGATTTCGCGATAGGTATCTTGGCTCGGTAACCATACTTCGATGTCATAAGTTTTTTGTGCTGCAAAACCCATATCACCCGTACATAGCTGCACCGTGCGGTATGGCAGGTTTAATTGCTGCAAGATGTATTCGGCTTGTCCAGTCATTGCTTCAAGCAAATCATCAGATTGCTCAGCCGTCGCAATATTGACCATCTCAACTTTTTCAAACTGATGCTGGCGGATCAGACCACGAGTATCACGACCATGAGAGCCTGCCTCACTACGGAAACAAGGCGTGTGCGCGGTAAACTTAAGTGGCAGCTCGCTAATATCTAAACGCTCACCGCGTACCAAGTTGGTCATTGGCACTTCGGCAGTAGGAATGAGATAAAAGTCCATGTCTTCGTTGTTTGTATGATTTTTCAGCTTAAATAAATCATCTTCAAACTTAGGCAGCTGCCCCGTACCTTTGAGACTATCTGAATTCACAATATAAGGCACATAGGTCTCAAGATAGCCGTACTTCATGGTATGGGTATTGAGCATAAATTGAATCAACGCGCGATGCATTTGCGCCAACTGTCCTTTTAG
>NZ_DKHR01000006.1:0-163 GCF_002453835.1 Psychrobacter sp. UBA6739 | reverse complement strand
TGGAATTTGCATAGCAGCTTTGTTAATACGCTCTTGTAGAGTGCGCAGCTCGTCTTCGGCTGTTTTAATCTCACCGCTGACATTCTGCATCTCAGCCAATAGCTCACTGGCATCTTCGCCTGATTTTTTCAAAGCACCCACTTGCTTAGCACCCGCATTACGG
>NZ_DKHR01000040.1:9427-10498 GCF_002453835.1 Psychrobacter sp. UBA6739 | reverse complement strand
GTTGTGCTCTACCACTGAGCTATTCCCGCTGATTATCGAATTGTAGTGTTGTTAACAACAACTCCGTCTCGATAGGCTGGCTATTCTATCAGATATTCTAGTACTGTCAACCTTATTTTTAACGTTTATTTCTAATATTATGTCTTTAACTCGCTATTTATTGATGTAATTATCATAAATAATTGATTTAGCGATAATTATTTTTTTAAAATAATATCAATTATTTTTCACAATAATGTTAGAAATCTAAAGCTCTATCCTTGTAGGTAGTATCTCATTGCTTATGAGACTATTTTTTGACTGAGATTTATGCCGCCTATCAAGTTTATAGACGTTAGTCACGAAAAATAGATTTGTTGGTGTCAACGTCCCTCTCACTTACAATCCTACGCTGTATTGTTACTTTTCCTGCATTGGTTTTGCCTTAGTAACATTATTATACTTATGCCTAATGACAGTTCGGGTAAAATTTTACTGTTGAGGTCACGTAGCAAACATAGGTAGAACATTAATAAAAAATTGCCTTACTTGCTGCTTCAACTCTCTATGCCACAAAAAATGTAACACGAGTCATTTGAACGATAATTATTTCAACGATAATTATTTCAACGATAATCACTTTAACGACAACCGCTTTATTATTAATAGCCGCTTTGATAACAGTCACTTTGTTATTAACCGCCACTTTGTTCTATTTTACTTTTTATCATTTACAGCGAGGATGTTTATTATGAAAAAATTACTGACCAGCACCGTGATGGCCGCTTCATTGTCGGCACTAGCCCTGACAGGTTGTACCAGCACCACCAGTACCGGTGCCGTTGGCGTTGACCGTCAGCAGCTTTTACTGGTTTCTAGTGAGCAAGTTTTGCAGCTGTCTGCACAGAGTTATGCCAAAACGTTGCAAGAAGCAAAAGCGCGCGGCGTGCTAGATACCAATAAGGCTCAGCTTAATCGCTTAAAGAACATCGCTAATCGTTTGGTCGGTCAGGTCGGCGTCTACCGTCCAGATGCGGCGAAATGGCAATGGGAAGTGCATACGATCAAATCTAATGAGCTGAATGCCTTTGT
>NZ_DKHR01000040.1:0-9412 GCF_002453835.1 Psychrobacter sp. UBA6739 | reverse complement strand
GATGACGAGATTGCGGCTATTATGGGTCATGAGATGTCACATGCGCTGCGTGAGCACTCACGTGAGCGCCTATCGCGTCAGTATGCGACGCAGACTGGTATCGGCGTGGCTGCTAGCATCTTTGGACTGTCACAAGGTCAGGCTGAGCTAGCCAACGTCGCTGGGGATTTGGGACTGAGCCGTCCGCATAGTCGCACACAAGAAGCTGAAGCCGATCAGATTGGTCTAGAGTTAATGGCACGTGCTGGCTATAATCCGCAAGCAGCGGTTACCTTATGGCAAAAAATGCAAAGCGCGAGCCAAGGTGAGCCACCGCAGTTCTTAAGCACTCACCCGACCAGCAGCAATCGTATTGCTCAATTGCAATCGTTAATGCCTAAAGTGATGCCGCTTTATCAAAAAGCGCGTCGCTAACGAGATTGTTAGATTTCATGCTTTGAGTAAATGGTTGTTACTTATAAAAGCAGAGTACAGGTTATCAATTGTGCTCTGCTTTTTTATGCTGATAGCTAACAGGTACCGCTACTTGCCATGACTGGCTATTATTTATCGTCATTAAAGACAGTATGTTAAAAAGAATATCTTTCATTGCTATATTTTTTAAAAACAGAATAGCTCAGAAGTGTAATCGCTTACAGGCACACGCAACTTAATAGCAGGCTTTACCGCTAATAGCGTCTGCTATAATGGGCATTATTTGCAATTCACAAATTGCTAAGTATGATACCGCCAAGTACTATTAGGCAAAATATATGGAAAGATTATTATGAGTAAAACACCGACTGCTGATGCGCTCAATGCTGAGCTACAAGCGTTGCAGCCGCAACATATAGAATTGTTGAATGAATCAATGAATCATTCTGGTTATTTTGATGGTAAAGAAAGCCATTTTAAACTTACGATTGTTAGTGATGCTTTTGAAGGCAAAAGATTAGTCGCACGGCATCAGCTTGTATATGGACTGGCAAACTCCTTATTAACCTCGCAAGGCGGTCAAATTCATGCTTTAGCGATTCATGCTTACACCCCAATAGAATGGCAAGGTCAAAGCCCTGATAGTCCGTTATGTGCTGGACAAAACAAGGGCTAATAACGAACTATTGCGAAGGTAGTATTTTCCATACCATAATTACATGTAACCAGTAAGCGCTGAAACTGCACCTTTAAAGGAAATAATATCTCATGAAACATCTACATATGCTCATGGCTGTATTGCTCATTGCCCTGTTTCTATATCAGAGCTATTTGGTATTAAGCTCAAACAAGCAAGCGCCACGCGTGGTCAAAATCTCTTCGCACATTTTCTATGCCCTCATTATTGTGTCAGGGGCAGTCATGCTAATGCAGCTGATGAGTGCCAATGCACCCATACAATGGGTATTTGCAAAAGTAATCTTACTCGTTGCGGCTATCAGTGCCAGTATCAAAGCGTTTAATAATAACGCCACATCTAGCCAAAGAAAAACCGGTATTCTTATTGCTGGAGCGGCATATGTGGGCATTGTGGTACTAGCCTTTGCTAAACCTGGTAACTTATTTTAATAAACATATAACATTTTGATTGCACAAATACTTATATTACCAGCATTGAAAATATTTAATAAGTGCTATATTTTCAATATCTTAATCCAATTATTTTTGCTATCTTACATAAATACAATCGCCTTAACCTAGCCTAATGGAGCCACTATGAAAACTCTTACTGCAGCGACACTACTGGCGACAGCTGGCATTTTTGGTCTCTCAGGCTGTGCCTCAACGGGCAATGTCACGCCACAATATGTGGCACCAAGCACGTATCAAAGTTATGATTGCCAAGCCCTTAGTCAAGAATATACCCGCGTCAATCGCTATGTCGACGCGGCGCGCAACGAGCAATCAACTTTATCCGCCTCAGGTGTCGGGGTTGGGGTTTCTGCGGGACGTTGGGGCATCTCCCCTAATATCAGTTTTGGCGTGGGCAAAAGCAACAATACCAAGGCGCGCGATGCAAAATTATCACGGCTCTATGGCGAGCGTGATGCCATCATTCAATCCGCCCGCATTCAGCGTTGTAGCTTTGCCAATGGTGTTAAGATTTATGGCGAGTAATGCGTGATAGGTTATGTTTAATAGATTACATTTAATAAGTTAAGTTTGATAAGTGAGGTTTAACTGCTCAACTCTTCGATGACTTTAGATAGTATTTATTATGAAAAAAGCCAGCATGCAATAAGCATACTGGCTTTTTTCATAATCATAATTCGTTAAAACTCAAGAACGTAAGCTTTGTACCCACTGAACAATTTGATCGCTAGGTAAAGCACCTGACTGCCGTGCTATCTCTCTACCATTTTTAAAAGCCACCATGGTTGGCAAACTGCGAATATTATAAGGTGCCGCCGCTTGCTCATATTTATCGGTTTGTATTTTGGCAAACACTACTTGTGGCAGTTGAGCCGCTGCGGCTTTGAACTGCGGTGCCATCATGAGACACGGCTGACACCAACTCGCCCAAAAATCAACGATGGTCAAGACCTCATTTTTTTGAATGACTTTACGAACCGTTTGAGCGTTTAGTTCATGAGGACTCCCCGTTAATAACGGCTGACCACATTTGCCGCAATTTGGCGCAGCACTAAGTTTGGCTGCTGGTATGCGGTTGGTTGACTGACAATGTGGGCAGACCAGATGAGAGTTTTGCTCACTCATTATAAGACTCCTATGCAAGTAGCATGGGTATTGGTCAATTAAAGTATCCAATACCCATGCCTGATTATGTATTTATGACAATAAATTTAGCGACTGTTTAACGCTTGCAGGTATTCATCCCAAGCATTTTATACAAAGGACAAAAGCGGAAGAGTCCTGTGAGTAAAGGCACTAAGCCAATCACGCCCCACCAGCTTTGAAAATACAAACCCAAGCCGATAATCACGACACCCGCGATAATACGTAGTAAACGCTCAGTACTGCCGATATTAATTTCCATGGTTCAATCCTTAAGTGTGAAGGCTTAATGGTAGAGGGGTAATATAGCCATGTGTTTACGGTAAAGACTAGCATTATGATGGCTTGCTTATACTCGTATTGTGCTTACGTAACGTGATGCATGTTTATAATGTTTGCTTCTTCTGATGTCTACTTATCCTGATATCTGTCTTATTGCCCAAGTACATTAATCGGTACTTTTAGATAACGGGTACCATTGTCTTCTGGCTCTGGGAAATGACCTGCATCGATGTTTACTTGTACCGATGGAATAATGAGACGCGGCATATCAAGAGTGGCATCGCGGCGCTCACGCATTTGCACAAACTCTGCTTCATTGATACCATCTTTGACATGAATATTGCCCAGTTTTTGTGCAGCGACAGTCGTGGTTGGACAGTGCTGACGACCCTTGCTTGGATAATCATGGCACAGATATATTATCGTATCTTCAGGGAGCGCAAGGAGCTTCTTGATTGAGTGGTACAGCGTCTTGGCATCCCCACCTGGAAAGTCACAGCGAGCCGTCCCGACATCAGGAGCAAATAAAGTATCACCAACAAAGACCACGGTCTTTTCATCATCAGTAGCAATATAGGCCATATCTGCCGGCGTATGACCCGGTACATACATGACCGTAATAGTAATATTGCCAAGCGCCAAAGTA
Source organism: Psychrobacter sp. UBA6739 (assembly GCF_002453835.1). Lineage (NCBI taxonomy): Bacteria > Pseudomonadati > Pseudomonadota > Gammaproteobacteria > Moraxellales > Moraxellaceae > Psychrobacter > Psychrobacter sp. UBA6739. Next base: position 5,775 of record NZ_DKHR01000040.1, on the reverse strand, counting down.
TCGCCCTCATCCGTTAGAATATCGAACTGGCTGGCATCGGTGCGAAAGCTGGTATCAAAGTTGAATATTTGCTTAAATATTTTTTGCACTTCGGTGATATGTTGACCGATTACCAACTGCCCGCCAAGTGTGTCTTTGACATGTATCGCGGCGGATATATGGTCAGCATGCGCATGAGTCTCTATGATGTAAACCAGCTCCCAACCATGCTCTCGGACGAACCCTATCACCTCATCGACGCTAGTAGTACTCGTGCGCCCTGACTTAGCATCAAAATCCAACACAGGATCAATGATGGCACAGACTTGTTGTTGAACGTCCGCGAGTACGTGAGTATAAGTTTCTGTGTCGCTATGTAAGAATGAATGAACTTGCATGGCTACCTCTTTGCTTTTAGATGAATATTTTATTTTTTGATAAATTGTTCAGTATAATATGCGCCAGCTTCAGCTTATCGTATTGACCGCCACATATTTATCAACGATGCATACCAATATAACAACGATTTAACATTTTATCAATTTATATAATGTAAATAATGATAACTTGCTATCCGTCGCAATATCATTGATAATTAATCTTATCTTAGCTATTAATCCTAAATTTTTTATTATGTCTTATATAAGGAGCTTGCTCTGACTACTTCTACTTCAGCATTGAGCACCTCGACTACTAGCATTGATGATGCGTCATCTAGCGTAGCAGACTTTGCACCTAAAGACCTTGCTGAGCAAATGCAGCAGGCGTCCATGCAAGCCAGCCAACTATTAAAGTCGCTTTCACATCCGGATCGCTTATTACTCTTATGTCAGTTGACTCAAGGAGAGTATTGCGTCAGCGAGCTTGAAAGCTTAGTCGGTGTTGGTCAGCCAAGCTTGTCACAGCAGCTTGGTATTCTACGCAAAGATGCGTTGGTGACGACCCGCCGCGAAGGCAAGCAAATTTATTATAGTATTGCCAGCGACGATGCCTTGGCGGTGTTACATTTATTGTATGAACGCTTTTGTGCCAAAACTGACAGCTAGTTTATTGGCTTGAGTTTTTAGCATCCCTTGTTAGCGTCATTTTTCAGCATAACTTTATAAATTTAGCGCTTGGCTGTATTTAACCTTTTCTTTTATTCAATTTTTTCTACTATAGTCGGTTCAATATAGTTTAGATACAAGGAAGGCAAGCGAAAGTACTACCAATAGTAGACTAAGCGAGCCTGACACCGTATCTGATTTATATAGGATTGACTATATATTGTGATGACATATTGCTATGCCTTCTATCACCGCTCGTCTGATTCCTGCTTGGTTGCGTCAATACCAGCTATCTGCCCTGCCAACTGACGTTGTTGCTGGGTTGGTGGTCGGGGTGCTCGTCATTCCACAAAGCTTAGGTTATGCGGTATTGGCAGGATTGCCACCCGTCTATGGACTCTACGCGGCCATCGTTCCCGTGCTGGTCTATGCATGGATAGGCTCGAGTAATGTGCAAGCAGTAGGGCCTGTCGCTATTACTGCGATTATGACAGCCAGCAGCCTACATCCTTATGCTACAGAGGGTACTCAGCAGTATATATTGATGGCAAGTTTGCTGTCATTGATGGTTGGTACAATGTTATGGCTAGCAGGGCGGCTCAAGCTTGGCTGGATTATGCAGTTTATCAGTCGCGGCGTTTCAGCAGGCTTTATCAGTGGTGCAGCCGTATTGATTTTTGTCAGTCAGCTTAAATATCTGACTGCGATTCCGATTGCGGGAAATAACTTAATCGGTTATCTATCAAGCATGCAAATGTATGCACGCCAGCTACATCCGCTAACCTTAGTTATTGGCGTCATTGCTTTTGCACTGTTGGTGGCCAATCGCTACGGTAGCAAATGGGTATGGAAATCTTGGTTATCAGCGTCTTATGCCAAATGGGCTGAGCGACTGTTTCCGCTTATTTTGCTCGGTATTGCGATTGTTTTGAGCATCAGCTTACACTGGACTACGAACGGCGTGGCCACGATTGGGAGTATTCCACAAGGCTTACCAACCTTTACCCTGCCCTATGTACCAGACTTCGATGAGGCGCTGAATCTATTACCTAGCGCAGGTTTGATGGCATTAATTATCTTTGTCTCTAGCAGCTCCGTCGCCAGCAACTATGCACGCCTGCGCGGTGAGGCTTTTAACGCCAATAGTGAGCTGACTGGACTGGGACTTGCCAATATGGCGGGTGGCTTTTTTCAAGGCTTTACTGTCGCTGGTGGCTTTTCGCGCACCGCTATCAATGCCGACTCAGGTGCCAAAACACCAGTTGCAAGTTTAGTAACTGTGCTGGTCATGATTGCTGCTTTAATCGCTTTTGGCAATGTACTCGCACCACTGCCCTACGCTTTATTGGGCGCAACCATCATGGCATCGATCATCGGTCTCATTGATATGGCAACCTTGAAATCGGCATGGCAACGCGACCGTCTAGATGCGGCCAGCTTTTTGGCGGCATTCATCGGCGTATTGATATTTGGATTAAATACAGGCTTGGTGATTGGTTTGATGGTGTCGTTTGCTAGCCTCATTTGGCAATCGAGTAAACCGCACGTCGCCGTTGTTGGTCAGCTAGCTGGCACAGGGCATTTTCGCAATATAAACCGTCACGATGTAGTGACATTTAGCAATTTACTAATGCTGCGTATCGATGAGAGCTTATTTTTTGGCAATAGTGAATCCGTCCATCGTAGGGTCATACAAGCCACTCAGCAATATCCAGAAGCGCATGAGGTCATACTCATCATGTCAGCAGTCAATCACATTGACCTGACCGGACAAGAGATGCTGATCAGTCTTAATCAAGAGCTGTTGAACCAAAACAAACATTTAAACTTTAGCTTTATTAAAGGGCCAGTAATGGACATCATCGAGCATACTCCGGTCATTACTACCCTCTCAGGTCAAGTGTATTTAAGCACGATGGATGCGGTAAATGCGCTAAAGGATGTCTGATCGGTCTGTGAGCGATATGTTGCTTAATCAAGCATAATTATTATTGTCTGTGACAAAATATAGATATGATAAAAGCTGTGTTATGCTAAATTGGTATAAGCCCTTAAAAAATACAGCCTTTAGAAGAGATACCTAAAGTACAGCCTTTATAAAATGGCGCTTAGCTACAATACTATACCTCCAAACGTCTTTTAATATACGCGATCGAAGCTACTTATGACCGATAATTTAACCATTTATAAGCAAATTTATCCAAGCCAATGCACCAAGATTGCTGAGCTTGGCTACCGCTCCGTGCTCAATATTCGTCCTGATGCCGAGACAGAAACGCAGCCCAATAGCGGCGACTTTACCAGTGCGACGGCAAAAGCCAACCTTACTTATCATCATTTACCGTTTGATGATGAGCGTTTGAGCATGGCGACTGTCGAGCAGTTTGCGGCGTTTTATCGCTCGATGCCTAAACCGATATTGATGTTTTGCGGAACCGGTGCACGTGCTAAATTGTTGTATCAAAGCGCATTGATGCAAGGTTTGTTGTAAAAAACCGCTATACCTTATTGAAATATTTTAATCCAAGCGCAAAAGTTTCGTTTTTACGCTAAAAAATAAAAAGGAGCTCTTATGAGCCATCAACTTAGTATTACCGGACAAATCACCCCTGATCAAGTACCTATGATTGCTGAAAATGGTTTTAAAACCATTATCAACAACCGTCCAGATGGTGAAGAGCCGAACCAACCGACCAGCGCTGAGATTGAGGCCGCTGCTAAAAAAGCAGGTCTTGCTTATAAAGAAGTGTCTTTCGCTGGTAGTGAGCTTAATCAAAACCATGTCGAAGAATTTGCTGATTTCTTTAATCAAGCTGAACAGCCAATGCTGATCTTTTGCCGTACTGGCAACCGCTCAACAGGTATTTATGAAGCGGCAAAGCGTATGGATTTATTAGACGATTGATAGTGATTCAAATATAATTACTACTGCTGAAAAAGCGCCCGTCCAAATTTTGGATGGGCGTTTTTTATTGAAATTACTGAACTATAGACTGGTTAATTTTTAATATTGAGCACATAATAAAATACTACTTATACAGCTCACTAGGATTTTATGATGCAAAAACCGCTACTCATCATCGGCAATAAAAACTATTCGTCATGGTCATTACGAGCTTGGCTATTACTCAAAGCTTTTAATATTGATTTTGATGAGCAACTGATTGAGCTGTTTCATCCATCCGCGACAGCCATTCTCGATGAGCATGCGCCAACAGGCAAAGTGCCAGTTTTAGTCTATGGTCAAGATGATGAAAAAGTCACGGTCTGGGATACTTTAGCGATTACCATTCATGCCAATGACTATCTGACAGAATTAGATCTTTGGACAGGATTGAAGAAGTCTGATACTGATGCTAAGAGTGATACTAGCACCAGAATAAATAGCGCCTATGGCCAAAGTATCGTCGCTGAGATGCACTCAGGTTTAACAGGCATTCGTAGTGAGATGCCGATGAATATTCGAGCGACGGCGAAGATACAACCAAGTAACGCCTGCTTAAATGATATCGCTCGTATAGAAGAGATTTTTGCGGATTGTTTAAAAAATCGCGCAACAGACAGCTACTTGTTTGGCTCATTTACGGCTGCCGATGCTTTTTTCGCACCAGTAGTGCTACGTTTGCAAACGTATGCTGATGCCTCTGACATAGTATTGAAGCCAACGACCAAACAGTATTGTGAGACTATGTTAAACAACCTTCATATACAAGCTTGGATCAATTCAGCGTTAAAAGAGACACGTGTAATCAAAGAAGATGAAGCAGGTGAGATACTGTCGGTGGTTGGGGTGTTGGCTGATTAGAAGAGCCTTTCCTAAAAACTGTGTAACAGCTTATAATCCACTAACCGGAGAATAAGCAATGACTACTCAATCTGACATTAAAAAACTGGCCGAGCAAATGGCTGGTAGCATGAAAAGCTTTGATGACATCAAAGACTTTCAGAAGGAGCTCATGCAGTCGTTTATCGACAATGCCTTAGAGGCTGAGATGGAAGATCATCTCGGCTACCCCAAACATGAAAAGGCGGATAAGCCTAACAAGCGCAACGGACACACTAAAAAGACAGTCCGCAGTGACACAGGCGATCTTGAGATATCCACCCCAAGAGACCGTCATAGTGACTTTGAGCCTGTACTCGTTAGTAAGCATCAAACCCGTATCTCAGGTCTCGATGATAAAATCATATTCCTTTACGCCAAGGGTCAAACCACCACCGAGATTGTAGAGAGCATTAAAGAGCTCTACGATGTCGACATCTCAAGCTCTCTTGTCTCAAGAGTCACCGATAACATATTAGAGGACATCACCGCTTGGCAGAACCGGCCGCTGAGCAGTGTTTATCCTATCGTCTATTTAGACTGCATTGTTGTTAAAGTACGTCAAGACAAGCAGATCATCAACAAGGCTATCTATCTGGCGCTAGGCGTGGGGCTTGACGGTAAAAAAGAGCTGCTTGGCATGTGGCTCTCAGAGAATAAGGGGGCTAAGTTCTGGCTAGGGGTTCTCACTGAACTACAAAACCGAGGGGTACAAGATATCCTCATTGCCTGTGTCGATGGCTTAAAGGGCTTCCCTGATGCCATTAACACCGTCTATCCAAAGGCACAGGTTCAGCTGTGTATCGTACACATGGTGCGCTATTCAATGAAGTTTGTGCCATGGACGGATAAGAAGGCCGTAGCGGCTGATTTAAAGGCAATTTATGGTGCTGATACGCTTGAGATAGCAGAGGCCAATCTCGAGCA
>NZ_DKHR01000014.1:0-7558 GCF_002453835.1 Psychrobacter sp. UBA6739 | reverse complement strand
TGCTACTTTTGCAAGAGGTCTAATAATCCTGAATCAAAAAAAGCGCCTGCTAAATAGCAGGCGCTTTTTTATTTATAACGTTTTAATATTCTATCACTTAAAAAACACGATTAAGACCATTTAGTGCCGCCACGCGATACGCTTCTGCCATCGTTGGATAGTTAAAAGTAGTATTCACAAAGTACTCAAGTGTATTATTGCTCTTACACTTCATCACGGCTTGTCCAATATGGATAATCTCTGATGCATGGTTACCGTAGCAATGGATGCCTAAAATCTCTAACGTATCACGATGGAACAAAATCTTTAGTACGCCTGAGCGTTCACCAATGATTTGTGCACGTGCCAAATGCTTGAAGAATGCTTGACCCACTTCGTATGGGACTTTTTCGTCGGTTAGCTCTTGCTCAGTTTTACCGATACAAGAAATTTCAGGAATCGTATAGATACCAGTTGGCACGCTTGACACTGGTTCCGCATCGCTATCACCAACCATAAAGGCCGCCGCACAGCGTCCTTGGTCATAAGCGGCAGAAGCCAAAGATGGCCAGCCAATCACATCGCCTGCGGCATAGATATTTTCGATTTCAGTACAATAGGTATCATCAACTTTTAATTGACCACGGCTGTTTGCTTTTAGACCAATCGCTTCTAAGTTTAAACCTTCCGTATTACCTGAGCGACCATTTGACCAAAGAATGGCATCAGATTTGATGCGCTTACCACTCTTTAGATGCAAGACGACATAATCGTCATGCGTTTCAAGATGATCAATCTCTTCATTACTACGAATCAATACGCCAAATTGTCTAAAGTCATGCGCGATAGCATCGCTAATCTCGCTATCGAGATAACTGAGCAATTGATTTTGGTTATTAATCAAATCAACCTTATAACCAAGACCCGTAAAGATAGAGGCATACTCACAACCGATCACGCCCGCACCATAGATGATAATTTTTTTGACCACATAATCCATTTGCAAAATTTTATCAGAATCAAAAACGCGCGGATGGTTAAAGTCTAAAATTTCAGGGCGATAAGGACGACTACCAACCGTTACGATGGCTTTATTAAAGGTAATGGTTTCAAAGACATTGTCATCGGTTTCAACACGTAAAGTATGAGCATCAATAAAACTTGCCCAACCTTGAATCACTTCAATGCGATTGCGTTCATAGAATCGTGTGTGCGTACTAACCTGATTGCGAATGACTTTTCGAGCATTGGCAAGCACTCTATTTAGAGGAACTTGCTTGTACTCCATCGCCTTGGTAAACATAGGATCACGGCGAAAGTTAATGAGGTTGAATACCGATTGGCGCAGTGCTTTACTTGGAATTGTACCCACATGGGTAGAGTTACCACCTACCTGATCACGTGGATCAATGACCACCACTTTTTTGCCAGATTTAGTCAATTTCATAGCCGCCGCTTCGCCAGCAGGACCTGCTCCTAAAACGACCGCATCATACTCATACTCATGGTTATCGCCTTTTAAGCGACGTGAATCTTTTGTATAACCAGACTTGATATCGATTCGCGTGTCATCGAGCGGATTAATAAGATCAGGATGGTGCATGACATCATCAGTGACCTGCTCATGGGTTTGTTCAATATTTTGTTTTTTATTTTTGCCTTCAGTATGCTCAGGATTCGGCACGCGACCGCTTTCTTTATTTGATACTTCGGTATGAATGTCCTTACCAATATCATTGGTCGCGTCGCTTGGTTTTTTAGTTCCCATCGTGTCCTCTTTACATTTACTTATTTATTTGATTTTTAGACTGTGTATGAATCAATAATTGCTTGAGTCAAAATCACACGACTAAGGTGTGCCCACCATACGTTGTGACACAATATTTTGCAGTGTCCAATGCCCAGTCGCGCTTTTCTGTCCCTCATCAATCTGCGGACGCGCACTAATCACATATTCTGTGCCAAGGCTTGGTTTAAAGTCATCAATCCAATCATAAGGTACCTGAAACACGCTGCCATCTTTGCTTGATTTGGCCAGTAAACACTGCATCGGTAATGCCGAGGCGCAGGCCACACGATTGGGCATGATTGTTAGCGTTTGCGATTCACCCAATACAATGGTTGGGATATAACGTGGCTCAGGCACTGGCTCACGTGAAAAAGGTGACGTTTGGCAAGCACTCAGTAAACTGACCGCACTCAGCAAGCTGGCCAATAATAAATGGGTCTTGCTAGACTTATAAAATGAACTCATAATATTCTCTATGTGATAATGAGATGGTATTAAATGATGATTATTAATAATAGTGATGCTTTAAATAATGGTTCTTTTCATATTTTATTAGCCGATACGGCGTTTAAGACCAGTCATCTGCAAGATACGCGTAGCGATTTCTTCAACGGACATCTCAGAGACATCAAGGCTTGGAATACCATGCGTGATATAAATCCCTTGTATCGCACGCTGCTCCTGCTGACATTGCTGATAGCTCGAATAACGACTTCCCGCACGGCGCTCTTGACGAATTTTCACCAAACGATCGGTATCGATCAATAGACCAAACAGCTTGTCTTTGTGCTCGCGCAATGCTTTTGGTAATTGATTATCGTACAAGTCATCTTCGGTCAAAGGATAATTTGCTGCTCGAATACCGAACTGTAAGGCTAAGTATAAAGAAGTCGGTGTTTTGCCTGAACGTGATACGCCCACCAAAATAATATCGGCCGCATCGTAATGACGCGTACGCGCACCATCATCATTGTCTAAAGCGAAATGCACCGCGTCGATACGTTCTTTGTAAGTCTCAGAATCCACATCGTCGTGTGCATGACCCGAATGTCCGTCAGGCTCCACACCCGTTTCTTCAGCAACGCGACCTATCAAACCCTCATACATATCCAAGTTACAGCTTTGGGCAGAATTGATCTTTTCACGAATATCAGGGTTAACAATCGTATCAAAGACCAATGGCAACAAACCATCTCGTTGATACGCCATGTTGATTTGCTCAACGGCGTCTTCTGCACGCTCTAAGCTATCGACATATGGCAACACTCGTGTTTCAAAAGGTACTGAAGCAAACTGACTCAAGATAGCGCGGCCAAGCGTCTCCGCCGTAATCGCTGTGCCATCTGAGATAAAAAACGCGGTTCGTACGGCTTGAGAGCTGTCTAAGTTTAGTGCGTTGCGATTTTGAATAGTGGGATTCAGTTGTTCAGCTGGATTACTTGAGTACATAACGTTGGCACCTCGATTGAAAACACAATGGTAATTTTCATTTGGCTTTTATTTTTGATCGGCTTTAGACTTGATTTTTAGACGTAATTTTCGTTTTGTATAAGCGCTAATATTGCACATTTATATCAGGATAAACCGCTACTATTTATGCTCTACATTATACGCATAATAGCGACCTAATAGAAATCAATGTTACAGGCGTACACTTAGAAAGCCACAGTGCCCTTAATCTTATCATACCGATTAATAGCCATTATTTTGCTGACTGGTTACTCATACTAGCGCAGCTTTACCTGCTATATATAAAGGCAAATATTATAAGAATATCCTAAAGCTCTTCTGTTATTTATTTTAAACCCTCTATTTATCAGCCGATTTATAGGTATATTTTGATAATTATAGTGATCTTTACTCGCATTTTTACGTCATCTCAAAAATAGAAAAATGAATAATCTTCTACTAATTATGTAGCAAAGCCCACAATTTGTATCTTTTTGACAAAAATATTGGTTCAACCCCTCGAAATTCTCCAAATATAGCGGTATAATTCACCGTTATAATCTTTACTAAATAACCTTATTTTCTGGAGTTATCATGGCAGCGCAATCTACAGCACTTGTAATCAATCTTGATCAGCTAGGAAAAGACGACATTGAAATGGTCGGCGGCAAGAACGCCTCATTAGGTGAAATGATCAGCCATTTGTCTGATTTGGGTGTTAGTGTTCCAGGCGGCTTTGCCACCACGTCAAATGCATTTAACCGCTTTTTGAATGAAACTGGCCTGCTTGACAAAATCAACAACGAACTAAAAACGCTAGATGTTGATGATGTCAAAAAACTTGCAGAAACGGGTAAAAAGATTCGTACTTGGATTATTGAGCAAGAGCTGCCAAGTGATCTTGAGCAAAAAGTACGTCAATCGTTTGAAACGATGAGCGGCGGCGAAGACATCGCGGTTGCTGTCCGTTCTTCTGCGACTGCCGAAGATTTGCCAGATGCATCATTTGCGGGTCAGCAAGAGACTTTCTTGAACATTCGCGGCATTGATAACGTCCTAATTGCAATTAAAGAGGTATTTGCATCTCTTTATAACGACCGTGCCATCTCTTATCGTGTCCATAAAGGTTTTGAGCACGAAGGCGTTGCCTTATCTGCTGCTGTACAGCGTATGGTTCGCTCAGAAACTGGCGCGGCGGGTGTGATGTTCACGCTAGATACCGAAAGCGGTTTTGATCAAGTGGTATTCATCACCTCAAGCTATGGTCTAGGCGAAATGGTTGTACAGGGCGCGGTTAACCCAGATGAATTCTATATTTCTAAGCAATTGCTAGCCAATGGTAAACCATCGGTGATTCGCCGTAACCTAGGCAGCAAGCATAAGAAAATGATTTATGGTGATGAAGGTAGCACCACTAAATCAGTGAAAACTGTCGATGTTGAAAAACAAGATCGTATGCAGTTTTCATTATCAACTGAAGAGCTAACCTCACTTGCTAAACAAGCGGTAACGATTGAAAAGCATTACGGTCAAGCAATGGACATCGAATGGGCAAAAGACGGCGATACCAATGAAATCTTTATCGTTCAGGCGCGTCCAGAAACGGTTAAGAGCCGCCAAGACAGCAATGTCATGGAGCGTTATATCATCGACACCACTAACGCTAAAGTATTATGCGAAGGTCGCTCAATCGGTCAGCGTATCGGTTCAGGTAAAGTCCGTATCGTTAGCAATTTAAATGAGATGGATAAAGTACAGGAAGGCGATGTACTGGTATCAGACATGACGGATCCGGATTGGGAACCAGTCATGAAGCGCGCTTCTGCCATCATCACTAACCGTGGTGGTCGTACTTGTCACGCGGCTATCATCGCGCGTGAGCTTGGTGTACCAGCTATCGTTGGTTGTGGTAATGCAACAGAGCTATTGGTCGATGGTCAAGACGTCACTGCTTCTTGTGCCGAAGGTGATACTGGCTTCATTTATGAAAGCCAAATCGACTTTGAAGTACAGACCAACTCTGTTGAGTCTATGCCAGAGCTTGCATTCAAAGTAATGATGAACGTTGGTAATCCAGATCGCGCCTTCTCATTCACGCAAATGCCAAACGAAGGTATTGGTCTTGCGCGTTTAGAATTCATCATCAACCGTATGATTGGTGTGCATCCAAAAGCACTACTGAATATGAACAGCTTGCCACGCGAAATTGCCCAAGCCATCCAAGAGCGTATCGCTGGTTATGCCTCACCGGTAGATTTCTACGTGGATAAGTTGGTCGAAGGTATCTCAACGCTAGCCGTTGCCTTTATGGATCAGCCAGTTATCGTTCGTATGTCAGATTTTAAATCAAACGAATATGCTAACCTGCTTGGTGGTAAATTATACGAGCCATCAGAAGAAAACCCAATGCTTGGTTTCCGCGGTGCCAGTCGTTATGTGTCTGATAATTTCCGTGACTGCTTTGAGCTTGAGTGTAAAGCACTGAAACGCGTACGTGATGAGATGGGCTTGACCAATGTCGAGATTATGATTCCATTCGTTCGTACCGTCGGCGAAGCCAAAGAAGTCATCGAATTACTTGAGAAAAACGGTCTAAAACGTGGCGAAAACGGTTTACGCGTTATCATGATGTGTGAGTTACCAACCAACGCCCTATTGGCAGATGAATTTCTAGAGCACTTCGATGGTTTCTCAATCGGCTCTAACGACTTGACTCAGTTGACACTTGGTCTTGACCGTGACTCAGGTATCGTCTCACATCTATTTGATGAGCGTGATCCTGCGGTTAAGAAACTATTGACCATGGCGATTGATGCGTGCCGTAAAGCAAACAAATATGTCGGCATCTGTGGTCAGGGTCCATCAGACCATCCAGATCTCGCGTTCTGGCTCATGGAGCAAGGTATCAGCTCAGTGTCGTTGAACCCTGATTCTGTACTAGATACTTGGTTCTTCTTAGCTGGTGAAGAAGCGAAGTAAGCCGTAACGTTCAGTCACAGCAATAATTCACACAGTCATTAAAGAAACAATGATTAGGGTCTATTTGAAAAGTGTTAAATAGACCCTAATATTATGTATCATATATAGTGACTTAAGATATGACTAACTATGCAGGCAATTATGCAGATTTTCCTTGCTCGAAATAACGTACAAGCTGGTCCCTACAATTTGGAGCAGCTTAATATTATGTTGGCATCTGGTGAAGTACTGCTGGATGATTTGATGTGGCATGAAGGCTTAGACCAATGGCAGCGTGTCGGTAACTTGACCAATAATCAAACGGTTTATCGACCTACCAACCTTGGCAAGCCTCAAGTTAATGACTCTATTATCAATAATGTAACTGTTTTTCCTGAAGATAATGCTAGCAATAGCTCGGATAGCAAATCAGTTTCATTAGATAGATTGTATGGCAAGCCTGAACGTCCGAAAGACACGGATAAAAATGTGAAAGCTGACATGACCACCAATCGTCAGCAAACACCGCACAATAATGTGTCACTAAACAAGGCTAATAGCAATAAGACTGCGTCTAGCAAAGACAAAGTCGTCGGTAATGTGGTACTTGCACCGATTATGTCGCGAGTATTAGCAACAGCCATCAATGGACTACTCTATCTACTGGCTATTTTTCCGCTGGTGATGGCATTGACAAAAATGGATGTGGATTATACCAAATTCCAAAATATCCAAGACATGGATGCGGCTTATCAGTATTCAATGACACTGATGGAGAGTCTTCCTAGTAGCACATTGATGATGTCGCAAGTGATGGTATTTGGCTTATTTGCGCTACAATTGGTATTTATCACACTGCGTGGTCAGTCACTCGGTAAGCTGATTACGGGTATTCGCGTGGTGGATCAAACCACCCATCGTTTGCCCTCTTTTACCAAGCTTATTGGTGTGCGTACTTTGTTATTGTTTATTATTTATAACTTATTGTTCTCGTTTACCAGCTTCTTAGGGTTCGTGATTATTGCTATTCATTATTACATGGCCTCAAAAAGCCCTGAAAATATCGGCTGGCATGACAAATTGGCCAAAACTTTGGTGGTAAAAGCAGATAGCAGTCAGTTAGTGAAAGAACCAAAGATAAAATAGCTTGTTTATTAACAATCTATCTTATTGTTTTGATAAAAAAGCAGCGTGATATCGCTGCTTTTTTATTAGCCGAGCATTTCTAATTATTGTTATAATTTATTAACGGTGGCTCAGTGATTAACCTTTGTGTTAGTTGCTAAGTACTGTTATAATACGGCGCTTTATAAACTAAGCTTATTTCTTATTATTTATTCATAATAATAGCTAGAAATCGGGCTTACCTTATAAATCTCCTTG
>NZ_DKHR01000047.1:0-35113 GCF_002453835.1 Psychrobacter sp. UBA6739 | reverse complement strand
GTTTATTAATGCCACCAATCTGGTTAATAAAATTATAGATTTAAAAAGTAATCCTGATTTTAACTTCCTAAAAAGCAGCTCAAACGCTGTGTCTTTACAACAAAAAGTACGCGATCTGGCATCGGCTTGGTCGCGGTTCTTTGATCCTAAAGTACATGCCAGATTAAAAGACAATAAAAAGAAACCTCGCAAACCCAAGTTCTTTAAACTGGCTGACGGCACAGAAATCCAGCTACGCTCGTTGATGCCAAGATTTAAGCGCAAATCCGATGGCTGCGACTCAATTCGCTTGGTTCAGTTTGATAAATATTGCCGTGTTGAAGGTAATCGAGTAAAACTGCCTAATGGCATTGGCCTGGTGAAGTTTAGGAAGTCGCAAGACATCATTGGTACAATTAAAAATGTCACCATCAGCAAGAAATCAGGGCACTGGTACGTGTCTTTTGGTACGGAGCGAGAACTGGATGAGAACCCTCGTCACCCTGCCACAAGCGCCATTGGCTTGGACATGGGTATCAGCAAACTACTCACCACTTCAAACGGTCAGTACATCAAACCGAAAAACAGTTTTAAAACCAATCAACTCAAACTTGCCAAATTGCAACGAGGGTTAGCAAAGAAAGTAAAATTCAGTGAAAACTGGAAAAAGCAAAACCGCAAGATTCAAAAGCTACACAGCCACATTGCTAATATTCGCCATGACTACTTGCATAAAGTCACCACCCGCATCAGCAAAAACCACGCCATGATTGCTTGTGAGGATTTAAAGGTCGCTAATATGTCGAAATCAGCCAGCGGGTCGGTGGAGAACAAAGGTCGTCATGTTAAAGCCAAGTCGGGATTAAACAAATCAATCCTAGATCAAGGCTGGGGCATGATGGTTAATATGCTTGAGTACAAACAGCAATGGCGCGGTGGGTTACTGATCAAGGTAAACCCACACTACACCAGTCAAACCTGTTCTCAATGTCAGCATATTGCTAAAGAGAATAGACAAACTCAGTCTAAATTTGAGTGCGTCAAATGTAGGTATGTTGCGAACGCTGATTTTAATGCGGCTCGTAATATATTAGCGGCAGGACATGCCGTTTTGTCTGCGGAGGGAGGATGCAGTAAGGGTCGCCCGTTGAAACAGAAAACAAGCGACCTTCGTGAGAAAGTCGCCTAAGAGCATCTGCTTTTAGAATCCCCCACTTGAGCTTGGCGAAAGTGGTGGGAGTATGTCAAAGTTAATGCTTCTACAAACTTCTCGCTCGTCACTATATAGTTGCTGTATATCAAAGTTCGCTACCGCCATTTACTATGAGGTCTGTCATGCGCAAAATTCCTGTCTACTCCCACCCTGCTGCCGGTTGGCCTGCGCTGATTTCCTCTACTCGTAAGCTGATGGATTATCAGACTTTTTTACGGGGTAGCGTAAGTGTGCTAAAAAGCAACCAACCTAAAGGCGGATTCGACTGTCCGGGCTGCGCTTGGCCTGACCACAAATCACATAAAGCCATCGACGTCTGTGAAAATGGTATCAAAGTCATTGCTAGTGAGACCATGACAAAAAAAGCCGATGCGCAGTTTTTTGCGCGACATAGCGTCACTGAATTACAAGGCTGGTCGGGCTATGAGCTTGAGCATAGTGGTCGTTTATCAGAGCCTGTATATTATGATGCCGCGCAAGACCGCTACTTACCAATCTCTTGGGAAGCTGCTTATCAATGTATCGCTGAGCAGTTAGGACAGCTTGATTCGCCAGATGAGGCGCTATTTTATACCTCAGGCCGTGTGACCAACGAGCCCGCCTTTATGTATCAGCTGTTTGTGCGCTGTTTTGGCACCAATAATTTACCAGATTGCTCCAATATGTGTCACGAACCAACGTCGGTAATGCTCGGTAGACAGTTGGGTATTGGCAAAGCGACCGTGAAATTGGAAGACTTTGAGCAAGCCAAACTGATATTGATGTTTGGACAAAATCCTGCGACCAATCATCCACGCATGCTTGAAATGCTTGCTCATGCTCACGAGCAAGGCTGTCGAATCCTCTCAATCAACCCTATGCGCGAACAAGGCTTACGTAAATTTAGAAATCCGCAAAAGCCCACGCATATGGCAGCTGGTCAAAGTGATGAGATGGTCGATGAGGTCATTCAAATTCAGATCGGCGGCGATGCAGCACTCTTGACCGGTATCGCTAAGTGGCTGACTAAAAACAATAAAATCGATCAAAGCTTTATCGATGAGCATACGTCAGGATATGAGGCACTCGACGCATGGCTCCGCCAACAATCATGGCCGGATGTGGAACGCGGGTCTGGTATCAGTAAAGAGGAAATCATTAATATAGCAAAACTGGTAGCGGCGAGTCCTGCGACCATTTGCACCTGGGGGATGGGCATCACTCAGCACGTCCAAGGCGATGATAATGTAGCGATGATTACCAACCTATTATTATTGATGGGGATGATTGGTATTGATGGCGCAGGCGCGTCTCCTGTTCGTGGTCACTCTAACGTACAGGGCGACCGTACCATGGGCATCCATGAGCATCCTGCACAAAAGCTACTAGACAGCCTTGAGCGTGTGTTTGAACGTCCGATGCCGCAAGAAAATGGCTTTGATGTGGTCTCTGGTGCAAAAGCATTGATTACCGGTAAGCTAAAAGTATTTATGAGTATGGGCGGTAATTATGCCGTGGCAGCACCTGATACCAGTGCAATTCAGCAAGCTTTAACCACCACTCAGCTCAATATTTTTGTCGGTACTAAACTTAATGAAACTATGCTGTATCCGGGCGCGAATAATCTTATTCTGCCTTGCTTAGGTCGTACCGAACGTATTATTACTGCCAAAGGTGAGCAATTTGCCACTATCGAAGATTCCATGTGTCAGATTGTACCCACTCGAGGCAACCTGAAACCCGTCAGCGATACGTTGAAATCTGAAGCACAAATTGTGGCAGATATCGCCACTCACGTGCTTGGTGCTGATTCGTCCATTCCTTGGCAAGCAATGAGTGAAGACTTTGACATCGTTCGTGATTATATCGCCCAAGCGATTGACGGTTTTGAAGACTTTAATCAGCGTATTCGCGCAACAGAGCGTGGCTTTCATTTGTACCATTCTGCGCGTCATCGTATATGGAATACTGATAGTGGCAAAGCGCAATTTGAAGTACCACAATACCCTATCACCTACGTCGCAGCACAAATGGCAGAGACCTCCTTAGCCTTTCACCATGACAAAAAACCCAATGATAATACTAATAATGCGCCAAACAATGAACAAAAAATTTGGCAATTGACCAGTGTCCGTAGCCATGATCAATTTAATACCATGATTTTCGGATTTGAAGATCGCTATCGCCAAACCAATCGCCGTGATGTGTTGTTTATGCATCCAGATGAAATGACTCGTTTGGGTTGGCAAGCAGGTGATAGGGTGATGGTATCCCGTCATGCCAGCTCAAATGATTCAAACAACACAGACGGTACCGTTCAGCCACGCACGCTAGGGCCGTTAGTATTGACTGAGATGGATATCACCGCTAACGCTGTCGCAACTTATTATCCTGAATGTAATGATTTATTTGATTTAGACACGCATGCACCAGACTCTCACATACCAGCGTATAAATCGACGACCGTTGTTTTGCAACGCGTTGAGGCAAATCCTGGTACGACCGATCATGCGTAGTCAGCAACGGGCGGATCATTGAATGATGCATATATTTAAAAGGAACGATAACTTTGGTAATGACCATAGGATATAACGAGGTATTATGATTGCCCAAAGTGATACTGAAACTGACGCAAAATATAGCGATAATTTTTCGGTAAATACCCTAACAAATAAAACATCAGAAACTCTAAAGTCATCTGCAACGCCGCTTGCACGTAATCATTGGGCGCAAAAGCATCATTATCCGACAGATAAATATAACCCTAACAACATTATTGAGACCCGTGTTGCTAAGACCAATATTGCACAGACCCATATGCAGCAAATCAGTATCGACTGCCAATCAGCGAGCTTAGCAGTGGAAGCTGCGGTTGCTATCGTTATCAATGGTATTCACTATGCGGTATTGATGGCAAGCCCTCACCAGTTAGAGTATTTAGCCGTCGGATTTTTGTTTAGCGAAGGCTTAATTCAACATAGCCATGAGCTGCTTGATTGGGAAGTTACCCAACTGAATGATATCGAAAATTATCAACAATTCACGCAAGATTCATTTATGCAGGACTCGTTTATAAAGGATTCTACGAATGAAAGTCTTGAATTTGCACAAAGCTTGTCGTCACTGCAAGATTATGACATTTATGTGGTGGAGCTAGTACTAAACCAGCGTTGTCATCAGCGTATCCAAGCGCAAAGACGCCAGCTAGCAGGGCGTACAGGTTGTGGTATGTGCGGCATTACAGGGCTAACACAAGCACTGCCTGACTTGAGTATCTATCGTCAAAACAGACAAAAGGCAGATACACCAAGTCTTGATTGTCTATTAGCAATACGCCAGCAAGTCGATACGATGCAGCATACGCACCAATTGACTGGTGCCGTACACGCCGCTGCGACGATGTATAATCAGCAGCTATACCTATTCGAAGATGTAGGGCGCCATAATGCGCTTGATAAGCTGATCGGTTGGCAACTGCGTAATAAAGTAGAGATTAGCTGCGTCCTTATGACCTCACGCCTATCGATTGAGCTGGTACAAAAATCGATTCGTGGGCGCATTCCTTGGCTAGTCGGTATGTCTGCACCTACCAGTACCGCAGTGCGTGTCGCTGAGCGTTATGGCTTAGGATTAGCGGGTTTTTTGCGTGATAACAGAGTCACTTACTATTCGAATTATTTAGACCTATAAAGTTTTATGCTCGACTTTCTCATGAAGCACACTCATTCATAAACTCTCATTTGCAGCGCTCTAATGAAAGACATATAACCCTGATTTTTCGATAATAAACGGTCTCCTTTTTATCTCAATCGAAGCTTTTCTAAAACACTATCTATTCCCTATCTCGTTTTATCCAACACACAACGAAATAATCAAGATATTATTTCGTACATTATATTCGATAGTTATGATGTTTTTTGACGAGCCATCTCTGACTTTTAAGCTTGATAATGGCTTAATTTGACCTCTTCATACTTTGAATAGCCATTAATTTATGGTCAAATAAGAAGAATTGAGTAGATAATTCGCATTTAGCTAAAAAATAACTTGTAATTTAAATTATATTTGCTAATATAGGCGTCCTTGATTGGCTGGGTGGCAGAGTGGTCATGCAGCGGACTGCAACTCCGTTAACGCCGGTTCGATTCCGACCTCAGCCTCCAATTATTTAGGTTAAAATTTTATTCATATTATATTAATTTTAGCTTGCTTTATTAATATAAATGCTTATAATAGCGACCACTATCTAACAAGTAGAAAGCTTACTTTTAGATTATACAAGTTTTGCCCGGGTGGTGAAATTGGTAGACACAAGGGATTTAAAATCCCTCGCTAGTAATAGCGTGCCGGTTCAAGTCCGGCTCCGGGTACCATTACATAGTCCTATACTATCTTATAGAACAGCTAAAGCCCCTGATATCAGGGGCTTTGTTGTATCTGACGTTCCATACTGTCCTATGAATCTATCCTAATCCATGCACTTTGAGTATACTGTCAAGTATACTGAGTTTTGAGTGTATTTATGGAGATATAGGGTATGGAAAGAAAAGCGATCAGTTCAGACCGAAGTATCAGCAGCCATAAGCCTGAAGATAAGAAGTACTTCGTTCCTGTCAAAAACCATCCTAAACTATTCTTAATGGTACGTCCTACTGAGACTAAGTCATGGATGTATCGATACTACCCGCCTTCAAATCCTAAGCAAAGTATTATTTCCATCGGTATATATCCAAGTATCTCGTATGCTCGTGCCTGTGAAGTTTGGCGTGAATATGAAGACCTACTAAGCAAAGGTATTGACCCAAAATTTCATCGTGAAGAAATAAAGAAAAGATTTATTAGTAAAACTAAAAACTCTTTTAATCACTTTGCTTGGGAGTACTTTGACAGTCTAGATAAGACTCAGAAGAGTAATACCCTCATTCGTAAGAAAGGTCGGTTAGAGCTAATATGCTCCTACATTGGCAATGAGCCAATCAGCGAGATTAGTTCTCCTAGAATGCTTGAGGTTTTTTTGGACATCCAAGCTAAGACTTTGAATAAAGATGGCAAGCCTACGGATAAGGCTGAACGCTGCGCTGGCATTGCCAGCGATGTATTTATCTATGCTGGTGCTCGCGGGTTTTGTAGTAGTAATCCTGCGGCATTAATCAAAAGCCAATTGGCTAAATCGAGCTACGGTCATCGTCCTGCTATTACCAAGCCCAAAGAGCTTGCTAAGCTACTGCGGGATATTGAAGCAATAGAAGGTGATCCAAACACCATTAATTCCCTTAGGCTATTAGCACTTCTCTTTGTTCGCAATGGTGACTTAAGACGTATGCGCTGGGCAGATCTAGACCTACAAGCTGGTAGATGGCAGTTAAAGCCTTTGAAGGGTCAAGGCAAGGTAAATATGGTCAAGGACATGGTGATTCCCCTATCTCGTCAAGCTGTTAACATATTAGGTGAGCAGCATAAAATCAACGGTCATACTGAATACGTATTTTTTAGCCAAACGGCAAAAAAGCATCAGATCATATCTGACGCTACTGCTAATAAGCGTTTAAAGGATTTGGGCTATAAAGACATACATTGTGCTCATGGCTTTAGAGCAACAGCTAAGACCATACTGCAAGAGCAGCTCAAGTATCCACTTGTGCTTGTAGAGATGGCATTGGGTCATACGACTAAAGATCCTAATGGAGCCGCGTATGGTCGATTTGAGTATATTGATGATCGTGCGGAGATGATGCAGAAATGGGCTGACTATTTAGACGCTTTAAGAGAAGGTAGAGATACGGAAGAGTTTAGAGCGGATGGGCAAACAAAAACTGATCCTTCTGTTCAGCTTCAGGCATTGATTGATCAGCTAGGAGAGGATAAGGTGCTTGCAATGCTTAGTAGTAAAGTCTCAGACTAAGATTTGAAAACTTATTGAGCAATATACTATCTACTAAAAAGGCTAAATGACTGATTTAGACACATAGATTAATTTAAAGAATGTTTCTGATAGTATCTATTACAATAATAATTGGGATTATCCTCTTATGTTAGATCAATCCTTTATGGAAGCTTACCATTGAACCAATGATCAGTTTGGTAATGCTTTGCTCAACATTAATAAAATATCGTCTCAAACTGCCTCTTTTTTGTAGCCATTTGCGCCAGCTAGTGGACTATTTATAATGGTTTGGAGTTCATTAGGTAAAATGAAAAAAATTCTATTAGCTATGCTGTTTGCAACTGTTTCTAATGTGGGCCATGCCGGATCAGAGATAGATGAAACATTAAAATCGATGGATATTATCGATGAAAACTATGTGTACTTAAATACTGCGTTAGCAGCTGAGTTTTTCCGCTTCTTAAATGATGAGCAAGCTCAATCGTCACCAAAAAATACGAATAAATCCTTCAAAATTGAAAAAATGGAAATGACACCATATTTCGGTCAAATCAGTACGACGTATACGATACCGCTCAACGCAGATGAAAAAGGCCAACTCATACGAGACTTATCTTCAGTAGAAACGTTGCAGAACTTCTGTACGGACACCTTTATACCTTACAAATACATGGCAGCGAATAACGTTACATTTTCTTATCTATACTACGATCAAGACCGCCAACCACTGACTAGCATTACTATGAACAAAGATACCTGCCATGATGCATTAAACCAATAACACGATAACTATCAATCCCTATAAATATCAATCATAGACTCATTCAAGGAAATACCCTGACATGGCTGCAACCAATACCACCTCTATCAGTCAATCTGAGATTAACAAAGCCGTCTGGGATGCCTGCGATACTTTTCGCGGTGTGATCAGCGCTGATACCTATAAAGACTTTATATTGACCATGCTGTTTTTGAAGTATTTGTCTGATATGTATAGGGATGAGTACAACACGCTCATGGCAGAATATGGCGATGCGGACTTGGTCAAAGAGCTGATGTCGAACCAGCGTTTTGTCCTACCCGATGGCGCAAGCTTTTGGGATTTATACGAGCTGCGTCATCAGCCCGGCAACGGTCAGCGTATCGATGAAGCGCTGCATGCGATTGAAGAAGCCAATGGCAATAAGCTAAAAAACGTCTTCCAAGATATTAGCTTCAATACCGATCGTCTGGGTAATGAGAAGAAGAAAAACGAGCTACTGCGTCATTTGCTCGAAGACTATGGCAAAGATGTTATGAACCTCAGCCCGTCTCGTGTCGGTAGCTTGGATGTAATTGGTAATGCCTATGAGTTTTTGATTAAGCACTTCGCGGCTGACGCTGGTGCGAGTGCTGGCGAGTTCTATACACCGCCTGAGGTGTCTACTTTACTCGCGACTATCTTAGCGCCTGTAGAAGGCGATGCCATCTGCGATCCAGCATGTGGCTCTGGTTCGCTGTTGATTAAGTGTGGCGCTATGGCGCGTAAAAACTCTGGTAGCAGAAACTACGAGCTGTTTGGACAAGAAGCGATTGGCTCGACGTGGGCACTGGCAAAGATGAATATGTTTCTCCATGGAGAAGATAACCACCGTATTGAATGGGGCGATACCCTGCGCCATCCTTTGCTGCTCGATGATAAAGGCAACCTATTACGCTTCGATGTGGTCACTGCCAACCCGCCCTTCTCGCTTAGTAAATGGGGTCATGAAGATGCGACGGATGATCCACACGGTCGCTACCATCGCGGTGTACCGCCTAAGACCAAGGGCGATTATGCTTTTATCACCCATATGATTGAAACTCTGAAAAACGATACCGGTCGCATGGGTGTGGTCGTGCCGCATGGCGTACTATTCTGCGCCTCTAGTGAAGGTAAAATCCGCCAGCAACTCATTGAGGAGAACCTGCTCGATACGGTGATTGGCTTACCTGAAAAGCTTTTCTTTGGCACGGGTATTCCAGCGGCGATATTACTATTTAAAAAGAATAAGACCGATAATACGGTGTTGTTTATCGATGCCAGCAATGAGTTTAAATCCGGTAAAAATCAGAATCAGCTAACTGAGGATAATATTGCCAAAATCATTGAGACATACAAGGCGCGGGAAAGCGTCGATAAATATGCTTATCTAGCGAGCTTTGATGAGATTAAAGAAAACGACTTTAACCTAAATATTCCACGTTATGTCGATACCTTTGAGGAAGAAACGGAGATTGATTTGGACGCGGTACGTTCTGAGCGTCTTAAGTTAAAGGCTGAGTTGGATGCGCTAGAAGCTGAGATGGCAGGGTTTTTAAAGGAGTTGGGTTATGGTGCCTAATGGTTGGAAAGAAACGAAGTTAATCGATACTAGCGCTAAAGAAAAATACAGCTTTACTGGTGGTCCATTTGGCTCTGATTTAAAGAGTAGTGATTATACTGATAATGGCGTTAGGATCATTCAACTACAGAATATTGGTGATGGTAAGTTTAACAATGGATATAAAATATTTACTTCTGAAGAAAAGGCTGATGAACTAAGTAGCTGTAATATATTTCCAAATGAGATAATTTTATCGAAAATGGGTGATCCAGTTGCAAGGGCTACTATTATTCCGTCACATCATAAGCGTTATCTAATGGCTTCCGATGGAATTCGATTAAAAGTAGATGAAAGTAAATACGATACTTTTTTCATTCACGAGGTCATTAATGCTCCACATTTTAGAGGTATAGCATTATCTAAAAGTACAGGTTCAACTAGAAAGAGGATTGGGCTTACCGATCTAAAAAACATTACTTTTCATTGTCCTCCATTAATAGAACAACAAAAAATCGCCAAAATTCTATCTACTTGGGACAAAGCGATTAGCACCACCGAGCGTTTAATTGACAATAGTACCCAGCAGAAAAAGGCGTTAATGCAGAAATTGTTAACCGGTAAAAAGCGTTTGCTTGATGATTCGGGTAAGCGGTTTGAGGGTGAGTGGAAAAGTAAGGTCTTTAAAAATATCTTAAAGCTCGATAGAGGTAGCTCTCCAAGACCTATTATTCAATATATGACAGATAGTGAAGATGGTGTGAATTGGATAAAAATTGGAGATACTAAAGGTGAAGGTTTATATATTAACTCCACTAAAGAGAAAATTACGAAAGAAGGCGCTGAAAAATCACGTAAGGTGTCTAAAGGTGAAGTCGTTCTGTCAAACTCAATGAGCTATGGCAAACCATATATTTTAAATATTGACGGATACATCCATGATGGTTGGTTTGTGATTAGAAAATTCGAAAAAAATATAGATGTGAACTTTCTAATTCAAATTCTAAGCTCTGAATTGATTCAAAAGCAATACAAGAGATTAGCTGCTGGTGGTGTTGTTAGCAATATTAGTAGTGAGTTGGTATATGCTGTTAAGGTCGATTTACCCTCTATCCCAGAACAACAAAAAATCGCCACCGTGTTAACCAGTGCCGATAAAGAGATTGAGTTGCTTGAGCAGCAATTGGCTGATTTGCAGCAAGAGAAAAAGGCATTGATGCAAGTGTTGTTGACGGGTAAGGTTCGGGTGGTAGTTGATGGGTAGTTATAAAGTAACCCGAACATTCTATCCTGTCGGGCAAGGAGGCTTCTATACAGAACATCATCATCATGATGACTTCAAAATAGTATATGACTGCGGTGAATGGAAACGTTCAAACAAAGCCAAATTAATTGTTCAGTCCGCGTTTTTAAAAGATGATGTTATAGACGTACTTTTCATATCACACCTTGACTATGACCATATATCTCTAATACCTACCTTGATGAATTCCGTAAAGAATATACGTGTAGTTGTAATGCCATTATTGGAAGACAAAGAGAAAAACCTGCTTATTAATCTAAACCGAATGCTGTCGAAATCCATCTTAAGAATCATAAAAAACCCCAAAGCCTTTTTTGGGCCTAACACTACAATTGTATATGTTAGCTCTGATACAGAAATTGATACAGATGAAGATAGTCTACGAACTAATTCTTTAAGAGAGTTAGCAGATAGTGGCATTAGAAGTCATATTATTCAAAATAACTACCCATTAGTTTATAACCGCAACTCAAGATGGATTTTTTTACCACATAACTTTAAATACCAGAGTCGAAATTCTGACCTAATCAGTAAGCTCAACTCTAATAACTTTGATATTAACAAACTAAAGAATGATCCGAATTACACGGTAACTACGCTAGGTACCACTATAGATAAGAACAAACTGAAGAAAATATATGAAAGTCTTGATGGCGATATTAATCAGAACTCTATGTTGCTTTATTCAGGTCCATCTCATTTAAGTAAAAATGCTGAGTGTAGATGTAGGTTTATTGGCAATAACTTCATTTTTTCAGACTCTACTCTTAGGTCTTCAGGTTGTATTTATACTGGAGATACAGACTTAAATAAGATATATAAAGAACAACTAGCTTATTCAAGCTATAAAGATTACGTAGGTGTTATACAAATTCCTCATCATGGCTCAAGTCACAATTTTAATATAGATTTTCTTGAGTACTTTGAACCAATTTTGTGTCCAGTATCGTTTGGAACCAGTAATACGTATGGTCACCCTGTTAAGAGTTTAATCAATACGCTATCAATAAAAGGCTACAAGCCAATGCTTATAAGTGAAGATCCAAATTCGATAATTACTCAAGAAATTGAACTGCTTTGTATTTAATATTGCAATCTGTATGTAGTAATTAAATTAGATGAACGATTTTAGCTTATGAAATTAAACATAAAAAGGAATTAACAAATGAATCAAACAACTTTTATGATGGTCAGAAGTCCAAAACTAATAAAAAATAATCAAATTGGATATGGCTGGGGTAATGTGGATTTCTCTCAATTTGACAATACTACTGATCTACTTAAGCAGGGATTTAAAGGCGTAGACGTAGGACGACAGACTAATCAAATCAAGCGTTACTTTAATCTCAAAGAAGGCGACTATGTAATTGTTCCCTTTTCTGGAACAATTGCTATTGCCGAAGTAATCGGTGCAAAAAGTCATTACCCTATCACCGAGGGGATTCAATATGGAGAAAATAGAATATCGGTCAGATACCTAAAGCATAACGGTGGTTATTTTATCCCTAGAAACAATTTATCAACAGCTCTTCAGAATAGACTCAAAATTCGGATGACTGTTTGTGATTTGAATGAGTTTTCTGATGAACTATATAAGCATATAGAGTCGATCAAGAGTGACAAGTTATATACATGGAATACCGAACAAGAGCTTAAGTTGCAGCAAAATACTGAGAAATTTAAAGCTGATCTACTTTCAAGGCTGAGAAATAATAAAGACATCAACCTTCAGTCTGGTGGTATAGGTCTCGAACACCTTATTAAGGAAATCCTAGAAGCCAAAAACTATACAACACATATACCTGCAAAAAATGAGAGATCTGGAATACAAGATGTTGATGTGGTTGCAACACGTTTATCGGAATTCTCAGAAAAGAAAGAAGGTATCTTTATTCAAGTTAAGCATCATGATGGTACAACAGGTAATCATGGTATAAGACAAGTTGCAGAATATGAAGTCAATGAAGACGACTACTCTCAAATTGATAAAGTTCTAATTACCACTGCTGACTTTAAAAACAACGATTTTGCAAACCTGCACAATGTTACCGTACTGGCAGGAGCTGATTTTGTAAACTGGATATTCGATAATCTTGAGTATTTATCGAAAGACAGCCTTTCGTCATTAGGAATATCAAGCTTACCCACATTGCTATAATACAAATAGAAAACTTGTAGGAAACTTACTCTTAAATAGCTATTAATACATATAGACATTACATTGAGCTACCTTATGAACACCAGCCCAAGCATTAACTTCAGAGAAGAATTTAGCGCCAAAATCCCTGCCCTTACCCTACTAATGAATTTGGGCTATCGCTACCTCTCCCCTGAGCAGTGCTTGAAGCTGCGTAGTCCTAAAGGCGCAAGAGTACAGACCCCAGCGTACTCGGCAACCAATAGCAGCAACCAAGTCATGCTCTTGCCTGTATTACGTGAGTACTTAACCCGTCAAACCTTTCCCTTTGAAGGACAGCAGCACCACCTGTCTGATGCTGGTATCGATAAAATCATTAGCGAGCTAAACCCTGCAATGAACCTAGGGTTAACCCGTGCTAACGAGATGCTTTATGATGCCCTACTCTATGGCGTCAACGTCACCGAATTTATCGATGGTAAAAGAGCCTCACCGACTATTCAGCTTATTGACTGGCAAAATATTGGAAACAATGCCTATCACGTGACCGAAGAGATGGTCGTGCAAAACGCTGATGCGACAGGCAACGTCATACCAGACATTGTCTGCTTTGTGAACGGGCTACCACTGGTGGTCATAGAAGCCAAGCGCCCCGACTCAAACAATCCGCATCAATCGACAAATAGCCAAGCCATCTCGCAGCACATCCGCAATCAAGGTCAAAAGTACATTCCGCATCTGTTTGCTTACAGTCAGCTCTTGCTTGCGGTCAATGGTCATGAAGGCTTATACGCTACTTGCGGCACCCCTGAAAAGTTTTGGTCGAAGTGGATTGAAGAAGAAATCAGCGAGCCTGAGTTTTATCGGCTAAAAAACCAGCGCTTAGATGACGCTCAAATCGACCATCTATTTGCGCAGCGTAGCGCTTATGATAAGCGTGAATATCAATCACTGCTTGATGCTGGCGAGTTAGCTGTGACGGATCAAGACCGGCTAATCATAAGCTTACTGCGCCCAGATCGACTGCTGGACATGACCCGCTACTACACGCTGTTTGATAGTAAAGCAGGTAAAATCGTCGCGCGTTATCAGCAAGTCTTTGGTATTAAAGCCCTAGTCAAGCGTATCAGTAATTTTGACGAGCAAGGAAGCCGTGAGGGTGGCGTAATTTGGCATACCACAGGTAGTGGCAAATCGTACACGATGGTGTTCTTGTCCAAGGCACTTATTTGGCTTGAGGAGTTGGCTAAATGCCGTGTGTTTGTGGTCACTGACCGGGTGGATTTAGAGAACCAAATCGCGCGTACCTTTATATCAGCAGGTGCCCTAAGCGATATAGATCGTCGCCTAGCCAAAGCGCTATCAGGGCGAGACTTAGCGAAAAAGATTGGCAAGACCAACGAGCGTATTATATTTTCTATCATTAATAAATTTGGAGCGGCTGCGCAATACGATGACTTTTATAACCCCAGCGAAAACATCATCGTCTTAGTCGATGAGGGGCATCGTAGCCAAAACGGTGAAAACAACATCCGTATGCAGCAAGCACTGCCGAATGCGGCTTTTATCGCTTTCACTGGTACACCACTATTAAAAGATGATAAGACCGAAAACAAATTTGGTACCATCATTCACTCCTACACCATGCAGCAAGCCGTAGCCGATAAAACCGTCACGCCCCTACTCTACGAAGAACGCATCCCTGAGCTTAATACCAATGATGTCGCTATCGATAAATGGTTTGACCGCATTACCCAAAAGCTGACGAGCGATCAAAAAGCGGATCTCAAACGTAAGTTCTCTAAAAAAGGACAGGTATATCAAGTTGAAGGCCGTATTGAGCTGATCGCTCATGATATCTCCGATCATTTTCAGAACTTCAAACAACAAGGCCTAAAGGGTCAGCTGGCTTGCGACTCAAAAGTGTCTGCCATTCGCTATAAGCAAGCCTTAGATACCATTGGTAAGGTCAGCTCAGTCGTGGCTATGTCACCGCCTGATACTCGTGAAGGACATGAAGTCGTCGATGCCGAGAGCAAAGACATTGTACAGAACTGGTGGCAGGATAACGTCGCTCCCAAATACGGTATGGACGATACCCAATATACTAAGGATATCATCGATGCCTTTAGCACGGATGCAGGTCCCGACATTATGATCGTGGTGGATAAGCTGCTGACTGGCTTTGATGAACCCAAAAACACCGTGCTGTATATCGACAAACCATTAAAGAGTCACAACCTGATTCAAGCTATTGCTAGAGTTAACCGCTTGCATAGCAAAAAGCAATTTGGCTATCTGATTGACTATCGAGGTATCTTAAAAGAGCTAGATATCACTATTGAAAAATACCAAGATCTTGCTGAGCGCACCCAAGGTGGCTTTGACATTGAAGACTTGGCTGGTATGTACCATGCCATGGACTCTGAGTACAAAAAACTGCCGATGCTGCATAAAAAGGTTTGGGGCATTTTCTCTGATGTCGCAAACAAGCAACATGGTCCATCACTTCGCCAATCTCTATCACCTAAAATAGAAGAAAGAGAGGGTGTATTCATCGATACGCGCCTGAAAAAGCGTGATGACTTTTATGCCGCTTTAACTGAGTTTGCTAACGTCATGAAAGTCGCATTACAGTCTGCTTCATACTTTGAAGACAGTTTCTTTGACGGTAAGCGAGATCGTTATAAAAAGGACTTAAAGTCTTTCGTTGAACTGCGTAAGCAAGTGCGTGAAGATGCCAATGAAACCATCAACTTTGATGAGTTTGAAGACGACATTCGTACCCTACTCAACAAGCATATCGCAGGCATAGAAGTCAGAGAGCCTAAAGGCGCTTACCTAGTCGGTAATATGGGCAAAGACATTAAGCCTGAAGTGCTGAGTGATGATGAGGCACGTAACCAAACCGATAAGATCACCAGCCGCGTCACTAAAATGATTGAGCAAGATTTGGCTGATGATCCCTATGCGCAAGAGCATTTCTCCAAGCTTCTCAAAAAAGCCATTGAAGATGCTAAGGCCATGTTCGATGCACCAGTCAAGCAGTACATGATGTTTGCTGACTTCGAGCAAGACGTCAAAACTCGCAAAGTGCCTGACGTTCCTAATGAGTTTATCGATGAGTCAGGCAAACATAACAAGCATGCACAAGCCTACTTTGGGTTATTCAAACACTTATTTGCTGCAAGCTTCTTAGAAGAAAACGACTTAGACGATGAATCACTTGTCAGCTGTGCCTATGATATCGATGAAGTCGTTAATAAAGCAGTGGCTGAGAACTCATTGAATCCGTCACAAATGGAAAAAGATATCAGGGTTGGACTGCTAAAGCTATTGTTCAAGGCCATCGGTACCGATAATGCTAAAAAGCTGTCTGATAAAGTAATAGATATCACTCGCCATGGTATCTCTAGAGGCAACTAATCATGGCAAGTCGCTTAGAGCACACTACAGCAAACAATGACAAGCAGCCTATCGAAGATAGCAGGCTTACCAAAGCTGATGGTCTGCTGCATCATTTGCACTATGGGCAAGACAAAATAAGCTATGAGGTGATACGTAAGGACAAAGCTCGTAAGCTACGTATTAAGGTGCATCCTGATCAGCGTGTAGTAGTCACCGTACCGATGCAAGTGACAGATGAGTTCATACATAATTCAGTGAAAAAACGTGCTCGCTGGATATGGCAGCACCTGCAAGACTTTGTCAAGCAGAAAAGCGACGTGCTACCCAGACGCTATGTCAGTGGTGAGACCCAGTTCTATTTGGGCCGCAGGTACGTGTTAAAGGTGATTGTCGACCCTGAGCAAGTCGCTGGTGTGAAGCTCATTCGTGGCAAGCTAACGGTTAGCTTAACTCATGATGACAGTAATGCCAGTGACGGCAGCGATCGAGCCACTAAAGTTAAGTCACTATTAGATAGCTGGTATCACACCAAGGCCAAAACGATATTTGCAGAGCGCCTTGCGACTGTTCTGCCTCAAGCTAGTTGGGTAAATAGCTCCCCTACTTTCAAAATACTATCGATGAAAAAACAATGGGGCAGCTGCTCGACTCAAGGTAACTTAGTCCTCAATCCGCATTTGGTTAAAGCCCCAAAAGAGTGTATCGACTACGTGATCTTGCATGAGCTGTGTCATATTGCTGAATACAATCACAGTGACCGATTCTGGCGACTGCTCACTCAGGTCATGCCTCATTGGAGAGAAGTTAAGACGCAGCTCGATAGCATGGCTGAGCTTTATTTGAATGAGTAGTAGCTTTGAAAATATCTACCAATAACTCTTATGCTTATCTCAATAGTTAACTTTAATAGTAACTGTATCAGAGTAGTTATCTGGTCTAAAATCAGCGCTCGGTACAGTAACAAATACCTCGTGTGATTTGGGTGATCCGGTACCAATACCTGCCACACCATTCCCTACCATAGTAGGGGTGGCAGTATTGCCCCATATCGTGCCACCAATACCAGCACTAGAGCGCAATTGGTACGGCACCTTATCAGTATTGCCAGTAGTAAGCCCGCTCATAACTCCAGCACCATTTATATTATTGTTAGAAGGTTTTAAACCAATATAGTAAGAGCCACCATTAGTACAATTGACTGTAATTGCACTACTATTACTGTCAGTAATATTAGTCGCACTTGCTGATCGAGCTCCTAAGTTAACGTTGGAAGTAGCGGTGATCGTACAGCTGGGTTCAATAGCAGCTTGAACGATAAATGGAAATCGACCTATCCCCTGTGATCCTGTTGCGCAGTTTAGACCAGCTGAGTTCTCGCTGGCTCTAAAGGTTAAGGCAGTATGGTTGCCATTGCCAAAGTTATTGGTATAGACTCC
Organism: Psychrobacter sp. UBA6739; assembly: GCF_002453835.1. Taxonomy (NCBI): domain Bacteria; kingdom Pseudomonadati; phylum Pseudomonadota; class Gammaproteobacteria; order Moraxellales; family Moraxellaceae; genus Psychrobacter; species Psychrobacter sp. UBA6739. Next base: position 17,432 of record NZ_DKHR01000047.1, on the reverse strand, counting down.
TTGTGTAGCATTATTATTATCCCCATTCATAGAGAAATTAATAACCTCACTACCTGTGATGGTTGAGTTTGCACCGATGGCGAGTTGTCCTGAACTATATTCTGAGCCAGCGCCACTACGAGTACCCCAAGTCTGCCCTCCAGACAAAGTCATAGTAAAATTAAGACGACGTCGGCTACTAAAGTCAAAAATCCCATTTCTCGGTCTTTCCATATAGCGTCTATCAACGGCGGTATTATCATATTCACCACCATCAGCTGCTAGGCAAACTGCCACATAGCCCGCGGTATCACCAGTGTTAGTACAACTATAGTTCAGCGTACCTTTAATCTTCTCATTGTTGGCGTTAGCTGAATTGATTGTTCCAAAGTTCACGATGCCAGCACCTCCCGGTGCTGTATTCATACCTGCTTCGCACGTCACAGTTACTGCAGCCTGCGCATTATCTGCTGGTACCCATAACACCAGTAACATTAAGAGTGGGCTATATCGCCATTGAAAGATATTTATGTTCATTACTGTACCTTACGACAAATTAGCGGGCCAATTAGTGGAATATCATCACCTGATTTTTGATAATTAAAACTGACTTTGCATACCTCACCAGAGGGCTTAATCACCTCTAGAAAGTTGTACTTATCGAGTGTATCTAGATAAACCTCACCATCAAATCCAACTACTGCTGCTGGCGTATCCTTTTTACTGATTAAGCGTGCTTGGCTGCCTAACGGTATAAACTCATCGTTGCTGTCTTTTAAGATAACAGAGGCAGAGAGCGCTTCTGTAATGTCGAATGTCACCAAAGTACCAGCGCGGTCAGACGGTGTAGCGTCAAGAGCCACTTTGTCTATACGCAGGTCAGCGGGTAAGTCCATGGGATCAATACCAATCTTGTTCTCTTGATAAGCATTCAGCGGTGATATCAGCAATAGACCACGCTTATTAGTGGTGCCAATAACATTGTTTTGTAGCAACACAGGTACATCAGCGACGCCATCAGTGGATACTACGGCAAAGCCATCGTTGATTTGGCGTGCAGCAAATAAGCCACCACCCATCATGACTAGCGAACCTGTGCCACTGGCAAAGGTAGAGTGATTGCCATCATAACTACTGACGCCCGCTTGTACTTTACCATAACGTCCGAGATAATTTAGTTCTGCTAATCCGCCACTGTTATTATCATTATCTATGCTGTTGTCAATACTGTGACGTGTCTGCGCGCGCCATCCTAGTCCACCAGCACTCGGAGCCGATTGTGATGCATCAATCACGTAATCATTGCGGTCGTCAGTATGTTGGAGACTACTATTGAGTGAGACATTACGATCTAGCGAGAATGAGGCGCCAATTGTGGCACTGTTATAAGCAGAATTATTGAGGTCGTGGTTGTAGTTGGCGCTTAGGCTTAGGTGTCGACCAAAAGATTTGCTCCAATAGGCACTGGCAAATTGCGCCGTATCTTCCTCCGCATAGTCTACCTCATTATAACTAACGCCAAAATTACCTAGAGATTGAGTGCTATAACCTGTTGAGAATCGATTGCTCTGACGTATGGGAGTTGAACCGTATTGGGTGGCCACATCACGGTAATTGCCGTTGGTACCTAGGGTATTAATACCAATATTAAAGCGATTATTATTCCATAAATAGCTGCCACTATACTGTGTGCCGCTTTCGCCTTGGCTTTCACTACCTGCCAATGATGCAAACAAAACACCACCTGGTCCACCTAATACCCATGTGCCGCCAATCCCTGCATTAGCAAGATCCTTGGTTGCTTCGCCATGGGTCTCAGCGGTAAAGCGGTTATTTACCCCATAACGCCAAGTGCCACTAGCAGCGATATCGCTGCCGTAATCGAAAGATTTTATACCATAGTTTTCACGAACAGCACCAAGTTCTACTGACCAATCAGAAAGCCCTGGTCGCAGCAATCGATGAGTATCATAAAGCGAGAAGTTAACCGTAGAGCTTTGTCCTAGCGCATCGGTCAATACCAGCTGAGCGTTACCTGCACCGCTGATACTGGGAGCAGTATCGAGCTCAAACGGGCCAGCAGGTACATCGCCGCTATATTGCTTAAGACCATTAACATAGAGTTCTACCGCTGAAGGCAAGGTAGCGGAACCAAAAAATGATGGCAGTGGAATAGTCGTCATATAAGGTTGCAAGTCAAAATTGCTACCAATCTGTAGACCACCTAAACGCGTAGAGCGCGTCCATGACAGCGCTCCCGTGAGAATATCACCTGCGCGGACGGTCATGAGTTTGTCTGGAAATGACTGACTCCAGCTGGTATCGAGACGCACGGTGCGACTGTCCCAATCACGGTTATTATTATCGTTATTGGCACTGCGATTAGAAAGGCGGTTACCTGTGGTCAGTGCAGTAGAGCTTAATACCCCATGAGAGTTAAAAGCACGTAGTTCTGTATATGCGCTTAGGTTCGTCGAGCTGTTCTCTGTTTGTAAGCCATAAAGGTTGTAATTTAATAATACCCCAGGCGAAGAGCTGGCTTGAGTGCGACGGCTATCGCGGTTATTTAATACCGTAGTATTCAGATTGAGCATGCTCAGTGGAGCAATAAGACTAACTGTTTGTAGGCGTGCGTTATAGTCAACCTTGACATTGGCTAGACTGTTCAGAGGTACAGGGTCAGTAATTCCAGCTGGCAAAATAAAGCCGAGCTGCTGCAGTACGCCTATACTTGCCCAAAGTTGATCTTCACGATAGTCAAAGTGCGCCAAGCCTGCGCTAGCGCCATTGAGTGTGACATCCAAATATAAGTCAAGACCACGAGCACTAGCCGTGTCGTCATTTAAGTCGAGTTGGGCAAGTCTGGCATCAGTAATATTGACATGGGTAGATGTAGCAGGAGGAGCGTCATTTAGTGCGGCGGCATGACTGACAGAGATTACTACACTCTGCATTAAAAGTACTTTAGCGAGTGGTACCGTCCAATGTGATGTTTTGTGTAGTCTGAGTTCCATTAATCATTACCTTGAATTTACCGCTTGTCATCAGTGCGGAGGGCGGTATTTTCAGCGTCCAATTCATGGTGGCGCCTGGCAAAACATACCCTAGCAAACCCTGATGTATATTAATATTATTACCAGCAGTATCTATAACGCCCAGATCAGCCAATTGGGCATGACCATTTCCGCTATTGCTGACGCGTAAATTCATCTGCTTGCCATTTTTTTGCAAGCTATCTGGTTGTAAACTATAGCTCCATTGCAACTTCGGATTAGTTTCAGTAATCCCAACCGGATTTACAAACACAGGTAGTGAGTAGCTCAGCGCAAATTGTAAGCCACTTTTTTGTTCGGCAGATTTTATAGGCAGCTCATCAATCGATAGTCGATAGCTATTTTCTACGGCGCCGATGCCACTTGGTGGAGCAGATGCACGGATAATTCGAATGAGTTGTTTTTCACCCGGTTGTAGTTTAATCATTGGCGGACTGGCCAATAATCCTCGTGATGCGGTGAGCTGATCGCCCTTTTCATCCTGAGACCATTGGTACACACGCACTTGCGCATGTACCTCATTGTCACCAGTATTACTCAGCGTCAGTCCACTGGCATTTTCTTTGGCTTGTAAGCTTAGGGAAATGGGAGAGACCTGCAGGCCACTCGCCATTGCCACACCACTAGATAACAGCAAACCAGAGAAAATACCGTGTATCGCAACACGGCGTAGCCAGAGACTTAACATAAATACTAGTAAGTTACATTTACAGTAACGGTATCATCATAAGTACCAGGAGCAACGTCGGTAGAAGTTGTAGTCGTAGCATATACAGTATGAGTATTAGCAGCAGTCACACCATTACCGGTAGCAGCAAGAGTATTTGTACCAACAGTATCACCCCAAGGTGTACCAGCTGCACCAGCGGTTTGTGTCAACACATAACCAATAGCAGTTCCAGGTCCTGTTAAAGTCCTAGTACCGTCAGTCTCGCTTGTGCTTGATGTCAAACCAACGTTATAAGGTGTACCAGAGCTACATGCTACGGCGATTGTATTGTTACCAGTTTTCACTGATCCATCATTAACGGTACCAAGATCGATGTCTGAAGCAGCACCTGCTGTAATATTACACATAGCAAGAACTTCTAGCTTAACGTCAAACGTTGCAGGCGTTGCAGTTGCAGCATTTGCAGATACAACAGCTAAAGAACTAACAGCAAGTAGTGCAGCAGTCATTAGGGATTTATTAAATTGCATGGTAATACTCCAGTTATCTTACAACAATTGATATATCAGTGATATATTATAAAAAAACCAACATTTTTCTACTGATAAGGATATTACATGATCAATACATTTAAGCAATTATATTCCGATGAACGGCATTATAGATAGATTATCGGTAAATTTTTCAAACTGATTTTTAAAAGTTTAAAAAATACTAAAAAAATAAACCGCCCCACTCGTAGAGTTAAAGCGGTTTCATGAGCTTAAGCTGAACGCTTATCTATCTTAGTATTAATCCATTCTGCAATCTCGCTCGCTACCCACACTACCCTCACCTGTGTCAGTTGAACCTTCTTAGGAAACGTTGGGTCGTAACGATCAGATTTTTCGTTGACCATCTCGTAAATTGTAGAACGACTAAGACCGGTATAGTGACCAACATCTTTGATACTCAGTAGTTGGGGTATATGATTGCATTGCTCGACTACTGGTTGTGTTGCATTCAAGTTTTCCATGACTTGCTCCTTATAAGTGAATGAGAGCATCTCCCCTCATATACTTACCGAGTCCTATAATTTTTTACTGCATCCCATGCCGTCCGATAGTTAGCTTTTGACGCAGCTAATAAAAAAAGGGGCTGAATCATTCAGCTCCTTTTTATGCCGTGTGCGTGTGTTAGATTGATTAGCTCACCGCCGTCACGCTTTGCCGTAATCCCTGCTCAATACTAGTCATGTCATGATCGGCTAAACCATGACTCAATTGCCCATGCGCATCTTGATGTTGACCAGAATCGCCTGTTTCGACCGGATAGAACTCTTCCACCACTGCAAACGCCTCATCATTATCAATCTCAAAGGCTGAGTTCACATAGCCAAGCTTTGCCGCTGCCTCTAATGCTGCTTGATCAAAGCCGTGTTCGCTAAGCTCACTATCAATTGACTGTGCATTAGACACCGCATCTTTGAGCGTCACCCCATCACGCAGCGTTAAATCCACAAAGTAAATCGGCGTACGATAGCTTTGTGTCGTACTTTTACCCCTTAAGGTTAATTGCAGTGGTAGACATGACAGCTTATTACCTGATACCGCAGCAAAGTAGCTTAAGCGTGCCGAAAGCGTCCTAATACTATTAAAGCCAGTCGTGCGAAAGATAAACGTACCCAGCTCATCGTCCTCAGAAAGATTGACGTACAGACGACCGTAAGGCTTACAATCACCGCCTTGCGCCAGTGGACAGCGGTCAGGGGATGGACAAGGCAGTTGCTCAACGCCATTGCTTGTGCGGCGCTGACATTGCTCACCATCACCCACGCATAGTGGGCGTCCAGTTTGCCGATCGAACATCGTGTATTCTGCTCGCAAGTTAAGCATCGGATCGTTAAACAACATACGCACGGGTATTTGCCGCAGCTTACCGTCACTCTTTGCACGTAGCCTTTCATCGAGTGGGTGGTTGATCCAGCCATCCTTATTCTGGATTTGACTGGTAATGGTGAACTGATCGTCTTTAGCAGGCAGACGCTTGCCATCTTTTACAATGACACGTCCAATGCTGATACGACCAAGTACAGGCGGGGTTATGGTTAGACCTTTAATCATGGTGATATTCCTTGTGTGTTTTGTTTAGCCATAAAAAAGCCCACCTGTGATAGGTGGGCGGTTATGCGCTAGATTTGGTTTGTGTGTGTTGATTGAATAGATAGCGGCTTAATCGTTTAAGACAACAAAGCGTCTGCTGCCTTGACGGGTTTTACTGAATTTAGCTAATAGCTCAGGATGGGCTTTAATGACAGCCTTACTATCAAGATCGACACTGTCTTTCGAGCGCTTCCATGAAACAGCCCCTTTCTCGAACACGGCCACCTCATTATCGGCAATTAAGCTTTGCAGCTGGTGCTTCACCTGATCATGGCGCTGCTCTAACTCTTGCATGTAATCACGGTAGCTCAGCAACTGCTCAAACAACTTATTGGCACCATCGTCATCACGCAGATCAATCTTGCTTGAAGGCTTAGGCACTGGATACAGCTGTTTTAATGCCCGAGCTGCGGATTCAGAATGATCAGGCGTTGGCGGTGTGTCGGTTTCTACGTACTGCCAGAACAGACGCTCATGCTCCACGATGGATGAAATCAAGCGCTCGTCACGCTCAACCTTGTATATCTTGGCTTCATGACCACAAAGCAGCACGCAGATGTGCGCCGCAGTTTTACCTGTGACTGCCAATTGATGCTGTACTTGGCAGGTGACGTATAACGGCACGCCATGCTTCCAAAGCTTAGCACCATGCTCCCCAGCAGTTTTACACTCTAGTATTTGTACCTCGTCACTACCAGTAATTGCATAGTCTAAATTGGCAAGCATAAAGGCTTTGTCAGGATCAGGGTGCTGCAAGATAGCATTCACGCGGCGCACCTTATTGCCGGTATGTTCTTGATAGTATTTCGCCACCATCGGCTCCAAGGTATTGCCCCAATACAGTGGTGAGTAGCCCTCTAAGCCTTCATCAATGCTTGTTTCCATGCGTCCGGTCTTAATCATCCATAGCTCAAGCATGGATAGGTACGGATGGATACCACAAGCGGCAGCAGCATCAGAGCTGCCAATGCCTTGCTTGCGTACTTGTAACCAGTCCTCACGGCTTAAGTCTTTGGTATTAACCAAACGCTTAGCAGTGGCTGCTTGACTAGCGGAAGGTTTAACGGTTTTATTTTGAACCTTAAGCGTTGGCATATCTTCGATGCTGTGCTTAGCTTTTACCTTAGCGGTGGCACGCTTAACCTGTCTTGGCTGAGTGTTGGTATTTAATGCGATCATGTTCATGGTAAATTCCTTCGTTAAGTTGAGTATTGGTTGATTACTGATTACTGACAAACAAACGGCATAAAAAAACCACGCGCTTAGGCGTGGTTTAATCGTTGCGTGTACTAAGCGTCTTTAGGCAATCAGTGCAAAGGCTTCCTCTAAGCTTTTGTCTTTGAGCTTAGCGCCTGCACCGAACCATGCTGAATCGAGCCTATGATCTGTCGACATAGCACGGCGCTCATGGTCCACATACTCTGTCATTGCTGACAGCAGCCCATAAGCGGTATCACGCGCTGAATCCAAATCTGCACCGCGACCTTGNNCCGTTAAACATGTTCATCACCTGATTCATGGCACGGGCATTGGGCACCGCATCCTTTTCCTTCTTAGCACTATTAAACAGAATGATGTCATTGTCCTGATCATTGAAGACACGGTTCATATAGTTTGCCGCTTCTGCCTGAGTAACACGGCGCTGGGTTAACTGCTTCATCTCATACGTATGCTCATTCCACTGCTTAACGGAGACGCCTAATTGCTGCTTGACCTTGTCCGCATCAAAGGAGGTGCTGTGCGGTACTTTCACCACGCCGCCGCTGCCGTCAGCGAGGCTAATCGCTAAGGTGTTATTACACACCACACGAATATTAGTGAACTGTGCAGTGGTCGCAAGCGTGCCATCGCAAGCGGTTGCTAGTAGCAGATAGCCGTTACTGACATCACCGCCTTTGAGAGTCATAGACTGACCTGTACGAGCGAGTGCCCACATCTTACGACCACCCTTTAATACCCCTGCCGTCTCAAGCTCAAAGTGTGATTGTTCAGTAAGATCACGATAGAACTCTAGAATTTCACGTGGCTGTACTTCTTGGTAGCGTTGACTGACCACTGATAATGGTTCTAGGTTATCGCTGCGGTACAGGACCTTATTGCTGTCGAAGGGCATGATAAGGCTTTGGCCTTTTTCATTGCTTGCCATGTAGCTGACGTCTGAGGATTCGATACGCCAATCCATACCAGCCTCACGAGCCCAGACTTCAATAGGCTGATTCTTTGGTAGCTGACTGCCGAGACCGTGCCACGGGGTATCGCCGACATAAGCCATATTTTCGATTAAATGTGCCATGATTCATTTCCTTTTTATTGATAAGTTAAATGCATTGAGTAATGCGTTTATTCATTAGTTGAGGGTTGAAAAAACGTGCGTACAGTCATCACAGCGATGCTGCTTATTGATGAGCATCGGTAAAGTGCTATGAGGCTCTGCAAGCTCGATGACGGCTGCAATCGCAGTACCTGCAACCACACCGATCATAGGATGGACTTTGAATGATTTGCATAGACTGACACCAAGACCAATCAGTGCAGCGGGTGATAACAGCTCGTTACTATCAGTCATCACATAAACAGTGGACGACTGACAGCGTGGACATACTGGTTTCATAAGGGCTCCTTATTGCGCGCATAAAAAAGACCTGCACGAGGCAGGCCTTTGATGTTGAGTAAGGATGAGCATTAAGACGCTAATGCTCGATCTCATGAATGTAGTATGTATTTGAAATTAGTTTGTTATGGGCGGTAAACCTCGACGCTTCTTTGTACGGTAGGTGCCATGACCGAAGGTACGCATATTAGGGAGCCATACTTTTAATTGCTGATCTTTCTTGTCAAGCTTGGTTAAATACAACGCTGAGTAAACCGCATTTTCAATCTGACGTAGGTTATTACGATGGATCATACCGACGCCTAATCGATCATTACCGAACTCGTCTTTCACTTGGTGCTTTTTCTTATGTTTATTGCTATTACAGTTGTAATAAGCACCAAGCCCTTCTGTTATAGCCTTCCACTTCTTACTAATCTCTATAGCTAAAGCGCAGTCGCCCTCACGTCTTGCCCCGTCATATATGAGCAGTAAGTGACAATGAAACCCACCATACTTACCACCTTGTTCTAAAGCCCAGGCATATCCTTGTAAATATTTGAAGCACGATTTCTTGTTACTGATAAGCTCTCTCAGCTTTTTCATATGATTGTTGAACATATAAATAGTAACGAGCTCACGATGGTCTTGCGTGTACATTAAATCGACACGGACAACCAATGATTTTGAGTAGTGATTTAGCTGGCATCTGGCATAAGACTCAAGAGTATTTCTATTCTGTTTTTCCTGAAACTGCCAAGCATTGTCTTCGTCAATCACATCTTGCCTATAGCACGAAATAGAATCGATCAGTCTTTGAATATTATCTTGACTCCAAATGACATTGCATGGGTAGGAGTCTCCGACGATACCTTTAGTACCAGAGACAAAAGCTTGGATAGGCTTTGAGTAACACAAGTAATCATCGCAGCTTTCTATGAATGGCAAATACAGCTCATTCAGTCGACTTCCGATGTCATCGAAGGTTACAGAGGAAGACAAGATATCTCTGACTAGTTTGTCGATGTGATTTGTAAGGTAAGATTGATTGATAAGTGATTTTGACATGATTATGCTCCATTGGGTTTGGTGTACATAACCATCTATGATGAGTGTAATTTCTAACTGATGAGTCTCTAGTATTATCTCATAATATATATACCCTACTAAGCAGATTGCGCCACAGCGCAGTGTGCTTTTTTTGTGTGTAGCGTTTGGATGCGAGTGAGGCGAGGATTTTGAGAGAATTGGAAAGGATGGAGTTAGCTTAAGATTGATTTATTCATATTCAAAACAAAAAGTTATAGATAGAGTGCTCAAAAAAAGAATTGTTAACAGCAGGTTTGTTTTTTCAGTAGAAAAATTTGGCTTATCCTTACTCATTTTCGGTAGGATCAAAATTGATGTTATCAACTGATAAGAACGATGACTAATGGCCATATCTACCGATAGTCTTTGAAAGCTCTTTCGATTAGTTGATGAGCTAATGCTATAAAACTGAAAAAACAAAAAAGATCGTGGCGACATTTGAATTTCGTTTTTGAAAATTCAATAGCTATCTCAAGATTGCTTGCTATACTAATAAAATTAGTTAACTATATAATACATATTTATGAAATGGACTGTATTTGGCAGTCTACACCATGATAATAGACTACTTCCCACTATATATCTCTACGTTTTTATTACGAATTAAGCTGTATTTTAATTAGATATTCATACGAGTTTTTTACGCCATTACTACTAAATTAATAGGTTTTTTATGATGAATAATCACAATAAAATCATCAAAAGTTTCTACGAGAATATATATGTAGGCCATCCATTGTGGGAAAACTTGATCAAAAATCTTACAGTAAGACAAGCATACGTTTTCTACTATTCTTTGGTTTATTATGAGAAAAATGAGATTGTTGTGGCTCTTGGAATATTCGATCTTCCAGATAAAACCATGGTCCACCAAGCCTTGATGGAAGCTTTGATTAAACAAGAAAATCCATCAGAAACCGCTCAAAAGATAGGGGTCAATGCGTATAGAGTAGTCATCAATGATAACGATTTGTTATGGATTAATACTGAGTTACGAGCTGCACTATGGCTAGGATACTTTATTAACGCAGACAAATATGGAGACAAGTCATTACTTTTGGATCTTGTAAAATCTACTTCTAAGGCTGAATTTACAAACCGACTAATACATGTCTTGGACATTTACGGATGCAGTCTAAGAGGTAATACAGCTGCGGACATTAGGGGGCTGATAGACAAATCTGGGACGCTTTTATATGTTAACAGTCAATCTTTATTCAATATTTATCGAACAAGATATGTTGCAAACCGTATTAGTGATCATAAGTTAAATTGGCTTAATAAATTGTCTGAGGATGAAATCGATAGTATCCTTGCAAGATTTGACGATGACAAAATACAGGTGCTTGTTGGTACGTTCACACCAAATAATAAAAAAGATAAGCTCGAATTAATTAAAGCTTCTTTGAATATACAAGAATATAAATACCAAAACAGTAAGGTTGATGAGTCTTTACTACGCCCATATAGCTATCAAAAAGCAGTAGGTCAAACTAAATTAGTTCAGCATAACAGTGAAAATGAACGCGTTCATCAGAGTACAAAGGAGAGAAAAGATTTTTCAAAACTTGGGGCTGATGAAATCATTAGTTTGTTACAAAAAGCGCGTGCATCACGTATATCTAGGAAAGATAAGTCGGACGCTAAAGATAATCGCAGCCTTACCCTTAATAAAGAAACATACTCTGCTCTAAACGCCTTATCTACGAAGCTGAATGCCACTCCTAAAAAAACTGCTGAAGCAATAATTAAGAGCGTTAACTTGGAAGACGACAATCAGTTATCGGAGATAGATAAACATATTAGTGGAAGAAGAGTTAATAAACAGCAGCCTGTCGAGCCTGTCGAGCCAAAGATTATTATGGATAGAAGGTTAAAGAAGAAAGCGAATCAAAAAAACCAGGCAGCAGCCTTGTTGAATTTCAAGAAAAAACAGCACTAAATTAAATCTTAGATCAGCCTATAGAAACCGAACAACTCAACGAATTTAGCCATTGCTAATATATTCTTTACCAGTTCATTGCTGTATATCTTCAGCGCTTAACTCCTTGCCTGTTAACGATTTTATTAAAGCATAACTATCCATGTCTGATAGCGATGCTTTCGTCTGATCAGGCAATGATTTTTCAGTCAATCTTGGTGCTGTCTGAAAGACTACAAACTTGCACTACGTTTTAAAAATAATGTATTTCAGTTAACACATTACTATAAAAAGCGAAAATGAAACGTTAAGTATACTACCAAGTATACCGAATTATATATTATGGTATTTATCTTTATTAATCAATACTTTACCTATAAAGCACCGTTCCGGCTCCGGGTACCATTACATAGTTCTATACTATCTTATAGAATAACTAAAGCCTCTGATATCAGGGGCTTTGTTGTATCTGACGTCTTATACTGTCCTACCGTATCTATCCCAATCCCTGCATCTGATGTACACTGTCATGTACACCGGTTTTTAAATGTACATCGGGGTATCAGTCATGGAACAGCGTAAACCCATCAGCTCCGATAGGAGCATCAGTAGTCATAAAGCTGAAGACAAAGAATACTTGGTTCCTGTCATAGGATGTCCCAAGCTATATCTAATGGTTAGACCAAACAGTACCAAATCTTGGTTATATCGCTACCTATCCCCTACTTACTCAAAAAACCGAAGACTTTCCCTTGGCGTTTATCCAAATGTCTCGTTTGCTCGTGCCTGTGATATTTGGCGAGAGAATGAAGACTTTATTACTAAAGGCCTTGATCCAAAAGAGTATCGTGAAGAAATAAAACAAAGTCTTATTAGTAAAACTAAAAACTCTTTTAATCACTTTGCTTGGGAATACTTCGCTACTCTTGAACAGAGTCAAAAAGGTAATACGTTAATTCGTAAGAACGGTCGCTTAGAGCTTATCTGCTCTTACATTGGCAATGAGCCTATTAGCGAGATTGACTCACCTAGAATGCTTGAAGTGCTTTTAGACATCCAAGCCAATTCTTTAAATAAAGATGGTAAGCCTACCGATAAAGCTGAACGCTGTGCGGGTATCGCTAGTGACGTATTTGTTTACGCTGGGGCTCGTGGGTTTTGTAGTAGCAATCCTGCGGTGCTTATTAAAAGCCAATTAGCTAAATCTAGTTACGGTCATCGTCCAGCAGTGACTAAACCAGCAGACTTAGCCAAGTTACTACGAGCCATTGAAAGAGTAGAAAGTGATTTGAACACAATCAACTCCCTTAGGCTATTAGCATTACTTTTTGTTCGTAATGGTGACTTGCGACGTATGAGATGGGACGAGCTTAATCTAGAGACTGGCAGATGGCAGTTGAATCCTTTGAAAGGCCAAGGTAAGGTAAATATGGTTAAGGATATGGTTGTTCCCTTACCTGATCAAGCCATAGCTATATTGCGTGAGCAGCAAAAGATTAATGGCCATACTGAACCGCCCCGGGATTGTCGGAGACTTAATATTCTGAGAGAATACGACAATGAAAAGACAAACCTACACTCCTGAGATTAAAGAACGCGCCGTTCGTATGCTGATCGAAGCAGCAAACGACTATCCCTCCACATGGTCAGCTATCCAAGCCATTGCCCCTAAGATTGGCTGTACGCCTGAAACCCTACGATCATGGTATAAAAAACACATCGATGAAACTATTCCTGCAAATGTTCAGGCTCAAAGTCAAGAGCAGCGTATTAAGGATCTTGAGCGCGAAAACAGAGAGCTCAAGCAAGCCAACGAGATCTTACGTAAGGCTGCGGCTTTTTTCGCCTAGGCGGAGCTCGGCCGCCCACACAAGTAATGGTCAACTTCATTGATGACTATAGAGGTAGTTATGGGGTCGAGCTGATCTGTAGAGTCCTACCGATTGCCCCGTCAACTTATTATCGTGCTCAAGACTTAAGCGACAACCCACACAAGCGTTCACTACGCAGACAGCATGACGACTATTATCTCAGCAAGATTAAACGTATTTGGCAGGACAGCAAATGAAAGCTGACGGGTTAAAGGTTGTTCGTTGTACCATAGAGCGTTTAATGAGACAGCATGGCTTACAAGGCGTTTGGCGCGGTAAAGGTAAGATTACCACCAACAGCCGTGACGACCAGAAGCGTGCTGATGACTTAGTCAATCGTAACTTTAATGCACGTCAACCTAATCAGCTCTGGGTGGCGGACTTTACCTATATCAAGACAACCAGCGGCTGGGTCTATACCGCCTTTATCATTGATGTGTTTGCCCGCGTCATTGTGGGCTGGAAAGTATCTAATCGCATGAAGACAGACATGGTAATGGCCGCTTTAAATCAATCGATAACAGATAGAAACAGTCCCAAAGATGTCATTCATCACAGTGATCGAGGGGTTCAGTATTTATCCATTCGCTACACGGATAAAATGAAGGACTCTGGAGTTATCGCCTCTGTGGGTACAACAGGCGATTCATACGACAACGCATTGGCTGAAACGGTTAACGGGCTTTATAAGTCTGAAGTGATTCATTATTTAAAGCAGAACTGGACTGGTGTCAACGATGTTGAACTGGCAACCCTTGAGTGGGTAGATTGGTTCAATAAAACACGACTGCATAGTACGATTGGTTATGTGTCACCCTTTGAGTTTGAAAAGCGGTATTATGATAATTTAATCCTGTCAGGCATCGCTGCCTGACTCAAGTAAATCACTCTCCGATATACTCGGGGCGGTTCAATCTGTGGTGTCTTGAAAAGATAGAGTATTTGTAGTTTTACTCTTTTTAGTATTCATCAAGCCAGCCCCAACTCATTGCATAAAAAAAGAAGATAATGCTCAATATTAACAACGTATGTAATATCCAAATAATACGCCAGCGCCATAAAAAACGCTTGCTTTGATTATTAATCACTTTGGTTCGATACGGGTCTATGTTGGGATCAAGATATGGATTGAACTGATCGCTTGGATATTGCAAGTGCTGATACTGTGGCTCGTTCAAGATGTTTTTACCTTTAGACTGTATCCAGCCACCACCAAGCTTAACGTAGGCTTGTAGTATCAGCAGTGGGATGTACCATAGCTTTATTTTAAAGTTTTGGGTGACGCCATAACTGGGTAAGATACTGTCGGCATACAGATAGAGCTTGTGCTCTTCAGTGGTCTTTGGCGGATCGAAGGGAATGATAGGCGGTAGGCTATTGGCGTCTTTTTCCATATAGTTGCGGATGAACTGCCACTGCGCACGAGCATAGACGTCTGAGGTAGCTGGAAAAGAGGATACCAGTTGATTGACGATGTTACGAGACTCATCTAGCCAGTTGAACTGTAAAAAGTAGGTTTTACTCATACCGCCTGCACTGACAATATTGACGCTTTTGACACTGGCATGAATGTCTTGATAAGGTAGCTCATTAATACCGTGATATATAACTTCCTGCTTGCTTTCTATAACAGTTATATCATATTGCAAAACAAGCTGATCCATTCTATTAAAAGCATCTATAGGGGAATTATCATCCTTTAGCCTAAACATCTTGCGTAGCATTACTATTGGTAGTATGAAAGCTAATAAGATGAGAAAGAGTGAGATCAGCACCCCGAAAAACCCTTCTGAAAGTAAGTTAATTAAAAGCGTCGGTATCATAATTATAAAGATGACTAATAAACAAATAATCAATACTAGCCCCCCTTCATCAAGCATGCTTCGTCCCGTATCTTGAAAGATCATGGCATTAGGGTTAATACTTTTAACATCTCGAGCGACGTTGAGCATATTCGGGTTATCACTTTCAATATCTGCCCCCTCGCTATAAGGTCGTGGTAGCAAAGTGATATCAGGAGTATTATAGGTGGGTAGATTATTCATAAAAAGTATCTAATACTCAGTGGCTAGATCATTTAGTATTTTCTATAAGCTGACAATAATCAAACTCACAACCACTTCAACAACAATACATCCCACAGCATCTTAAAGAAGCTCGGATAATCGCCATGAGGTCTTGCTGCGCCCATGATATCTATAAACAAGGCAAAGACAGACAAGCCAATGATAGAACCAACGATAAGTAGCACGCCAATACCCGCTTTTTCTAGTAAGCTGTACTCTCGCCTTGGCGGATTGGGCGGGTGTTTATTTAAGTCAAACTTGTCCTTGGGGTCTATGTCACACTCAGCTTGTATCTCGAAAGGAAAATGCGGGGTGGTACAGGTGAATACGGCTAAGCGACGCCCCAATAACTTTAGTAACCAAAAAGGCGTGGACGCTAGATAGTGCAAATCGATTTTCAAGCTAGTTTCAGGGTATTCCATATCTTTCCATCTGCTATGATACTCAAAGCGACTGCGCTCAATACTCTCTTGCAAGATCTCTTTGCGCCGATGAATGGGAAAGACATGTCTGATACTGTCCGCCACTTGTTTGATGTCTTTGTCAGTCTTACTGTTCATATAAGCGTTGACAAAGGCAAAGTGGTGTTTTAAAAACTCATTCGGGCTGGTATGTCTAAAAGGTAAGCTAAAGGTGCGCTGAATAATGCCGCTGTCATCTACGTCACAACAGCGTACATCCCAAGGAGCGTTGATATCGTTCTGCATATGGATCTTTAGTTTGTTCCAGTCGTAGGTTTCCACTTGTTTATTCGCACCAATAACATAGACTTTACCGTTTTTGCGGTTAAAGCGTACTGGGAAATAAGTATAGGTAAATAGCTCGCGGCTTAGTAATTGGATGACAAACCAGAGTATTCCAAAACAGATTACTGTAGTAATAAAGATGCCTAAAAGAGTAAGACTTAATCCATCATCTGAATATACTAAAAAAGTAATAGAAACTCCTACAGCACAGCCAACAGTTCCCAATAAAAATGCAATACCTTGAATATGTGTTATTTCTCCGCGTTCAGATTCCCATCTATCGACTAACTCCATATATGTACTGTTGAACAGTACTACCGTACGCTGTGGACGTAGTGGTAATCCGTAATTCTGTTGCTGATATAAGCGGTAGAACTCATACTCCTTTTTATAAGGTTGACCTATAGTGCTATAGGTTTTATTTTTTGAACGTCCAGCAAGGTCGATAAACATTTATTGCGTTCCTGATTTTTTGAGTCAAAGTCGCTGTTAGGTGGAAAATGCTCATGTGGTCATAGCCACCCCAAACCAATCAAATACCAAAGCTTATCGACCATACTCGGATAGTCACCATGTGGTCTTGCTGCCCCTATCATGTCTATAATAAATGCACCGACAAATAGCATGATAATAGTAGCAATAATAATACCTACGCTATAGACAATGGTCTTCCAAATAGGTTGATTGCGCTGCTCAAGATTGCCCTCTGGTAAATGTTTGTTCAAATCATAAGGGTCATTGGGATCAATCTGACATTCCGCTTCAATAGCTTTGCTAAACCGATGACAGTAGCTGGTCAGCATGGAGATCACACGACCAACATAACGCAATGCTAATAAAGGTAGAACCACTAAGGTCACAGGATGAAACTCAAAAGTCCGTTCTGGATACTCCATGTTCTCATGATCATGATGCACCTCATTGAGTATCAAACGCTTAAATGACATCAGTGGGGTTTCACGCTTTTCATGTATAGGGTAGATGTAACGTATTGCTTCTTTGACTTCTTTTAGTTGCTGGTCATCGCCTTCCATATAACGACGGATAAACTCAAAATAACTGATTAAACTTTTATCAAAAACTTCATCTTGAAAGGCAAGTGCAAACATACCGGTAATGGTTTCGCCGTCTTTATCAAATGTCACCGCTCTGATGTCTTTATCTTCATTGATATAAGCAATAAAAAAGGTTAAGTCATCCCAGTTATATACTTCTACTTTGCGATTATACTGACGAACGTAGACCTTACGGGTTTTACGGTTGAAGCGGATGGGATAATGCCATGTGTAGTGGTCAACTAATTTCG